>DAIQOU010000607.1:0-2979 GCA_036787725.1 Bacteroidales bacterium | reverse complement strand
CAGTCCGTACAGCCGGGAGAGAACGATAAGGTATATATCTGTTCTTTAAGAGATTGGGGAAAGAGCTATTCCGATATTACGGAAGGAATATTGGGTTATAATTTCTTTAAAGCCGTGGAGAGAGAGATTGTATTTGACTTCAAGAACATGCGGCTGGAGATTCTTGAATGAAAGCCGGTATAAATACAATAAATTAATAACCGAAAAGAACAAAGCAATCTTGTGAAAAAGAACTTTCCTTTATATACACAACTCGATTTAATGGATTGCGGTCCCACCTGCCTGCGCATGGTCGCTAAATATTACGGACGCAATTATACTCTGCAATTTCTTCGCGAAAGAAGTTTTATAACCCGTTTGGGAGTATCCATGTTGGGCATCAGCGATGCAGCCGAATACATCGGATTCAGGACCATGAATATCCGCTGTGATTTCGACCAATTGGTAAAAGAGGTTCCTTTACCTTGTATATTGCACTGGAATCAAAACCATTTTGTAGTTTGCTACGGAATCGATAAAAAAAGAAACCTACTGACCCGAAATACCCGGTATTCGATCAAAATAGCGGATCCTTCCGGAGAAAAATTCACCATGAATAAAGAAGAATTCCTGAAATGTTGGATCAGTACCAAATCAAGAGGAAAAGACGTGGGAATGGCTTTGTTGCTGGCGCCCACTCCCGATTTTTATGACCGGGAGGTAGAAAAAGATAAAAACGGTAAAGGATTGACTTTCTATCTGCAATACCTGATTCCTTATAAATCACAGTTTATACAGTTAATCTGCGGCATGGTTATAGGCAGTATAATTGCTCTCATAGCCCCTTTCCTGGCCCAAGCGATAGTGGATCAAGGCATCGGAAACAGCAACCTGCATTTTATCACCCTCATATTAATTGTACAACTGATAATCACTTTTACCACCACCTGTGTCGATTTCCTGCAATCCTGGATATCGCTATATGTCAATACACAGATAAATCTTTCGCTGATATCGGACTTTTTAAGTAAATTGATGAAACTGCCCCTCCGCTTTTTCGACACAAAAAACATAGGAGATATTCTGCAACGCATCGGAGATCACGGGAGAATCGAATCTTTTCTCACCGGCACGTCCATAGGTACCTTTTTTTCTCTTGCCAATTTTATCGTATTCGCCGTAATTATGGCTTATTACAATATGCTTATCCTATCTATATTCTTGATAGGAAACACTTTTTACGTAATCTGGGTATTATCGTTTATGCGATACAGGCGTAAACTCGATTACAGTCGCTTCAGCCAAGCCTCGGCAGAACAAGGTAATTTGTACGGATTAATAACGGGAATGCAAGACATAAAATTGAATAACTGCGAAAAACAGCAGCGTTGGAAGTGGGAACGGATACAAATAAAATTATTTAAGATAAGCGTTAAAGGTGTATCCATCGGACAAATACAACATGTAGGAGCGCTCTTTTTCTCACAACTGACCTATGTAACCATTTCTTACTTGTCGGCCAAAGCGGTGGTGGAAGGAGAAATTACACTGGGTATGATGGTCTCGATAAGCTATATAATAGGACAATTGGCAGCGCCGATAGGACAAATTATAGGTTTGGCTCATTCGTTTCAGGATGCAAAAATAAGTCTGGAAAGATTGAACGAAATTCACAACAGAGAAGACGAAGAACAAACCATATTAAATAAAGTTACAGAACTTCCCGGAAATAAGGATATAAATATCAATAACTTGTCTTTCAGTTACAGCGGATCGGAGAGAGATTTTGTACTGAAGGATGTAAATTTAAGAATACCGCAGAACAAAGTAACGGCAATCGTCGGAGAAAGCGGAAGCGGAAAAACAACCATTCTGAAATTGTTATTGGGATTTTATACACCCCAAAAAGGAGAAGTGAAAATCGATACTATTTCCATCAATGATATCAATCCGCATCTTTGGAGGAATCGTATAGGCGCCGTATTGCAAGACAGCTTTATTTTTTCGGATACAATCGCTTACAATATCGCCCCCGAGGCCGAAACAATCGATAAAGAAAGATTAAAATATGCCGTCGAAATGGCCAATATCAAAGAATTTATAGAATCACTCCCCTTAAAATACAATACAAAAATCGGGATGGAAGGGAATGGGGTCAGCCAGGGACAAAGACAACGGCTTTTGATAGCGAGAGCCATATATAAAAACCCCGATTTCATTTTTTTTGACGAAGCAACCAATGCACTGGATTCCGTTAACGAAAAATTAATTATGAATAACTTGATGAGCTTTCACAATAATAAAACCATAATAATCGTTGCGCATCGGCTGAGCACGGTCCGAAATGCGGATAACATCATTGTGTTTGAAAAGGGCCGAATAGTAGAAGAAGGTACACACGAAGAGTTGATAAAAAACAAGAACATATACTATACGTTGGTGAAAAATCAACTGGAATTGGGCAGTTAATTAATCTTTGACAACAAATGGACGATATAGAATTAAAAAGCGATGATTATCAAGAAGTCTTCGGATATACTCCTCCATGGGTATTACGCAGCGGTATCGGTATAATATTATTTATCATTATCGGTTCTCTTGTCGGAGCTTCTATTATCAACTATCCGGATACAATATCTTCAAGTGTGATCCTAACCGGGTTGACTCCGCCGGCTCGAATCAAAGCAACTGTTTCGGGGCGACTGACAAACATATACATATCAGACAAACAAATCGTTCACACGGGAGATTACCTGGCCATAATAGAAAACGCTGCCAATGAAAAAGACATTCGATATATAAAATCGTTTCTGACAGATTGGGAAGACAGGCCGAATTCCAACTTGGTTTTACCCGACAAAAATCTGAAATTAGGCGACCTGCAACCCACTTATTCCTCCTTTTTTCAATTGTTATATGATTATATGGAATTTAAGAAATATAATTATCCCGAAAAAAAGAACCAAATAATAAAAAACAGGATAGTGTATAATAAAAATC
>DAIQOU010000606.1:0-2979 GCA_036787725.1 Bacteroidales bacterium | reverse complement strand
TGCCTTTACTTTTTGTATCGAAAAAATATTTATCTTTTCTCTAATCTTTCAGCACGTTTGGCACTGTCGGGATGGCTGGAGAATAAAGCTTTAACTTTACTGCTATCCATACCCGCATCATCTTGCAGTTTTTGAATAATGCGTAGTGCTGTTGCCATTGCTTTGGGATCTTTTCCGTTTTTCTTTAAAAACTCATACCCGTAATCATCAGCTGCATATTCTTGCTTTTGAGAGTATTGAGCTCCGGCCAATGCTTCTCCCAACTCTCCCAATTGAGAATCGGTAAGAGCTGCAGCCGCTTTTCCTGTAGACCCTACAGCATCTTTCAATGCAGAAGTAAGAAGGGCATTTTTGAATGCATCTTTTGAATCTTTGTTGATGATATGTCCTATTTCATGTCCTATTATACCAAAGATTTCATCATCCGACATTAATTCCATTAATCCGGCAAATACTCGGATGCTTCCATTAGCACATGCAAATGCATTTTGATCAATAACATAATAAGCTTTGATGTCCAGTTTGACCCCATTCTCGGTTTCATGTCCTTCTACAATCTTAGCCAATCTTTCGGCAAAAGCTTTTTTGCCGGGATCTGAGTCTGTTACGCTGCATACAGGGTTGTGAGCATCCATCCAATCGATGTACTCTTGGCAATAAGCTGCTATTTCCTGATCGGTGAGAGTAAATGCTTTTGCTGTTTTAGAGAGGGCATCTACATGTTTTTTGTTAAGCTTTCCAAATTGTGCTTGGGAGCACAGTGCTACTGATACAAAAAATACGGTAAAAAAAAGTTTTTTCATTTTTAATCACATTTAAATTAATAATCTCCTATCTGCTCAAATGGTCTATATCTGCATCTGTTGCTAAAATGTTGAGTTTCATATATTCTTCTTTTTTCTTAAAACTCAAACCGGAAGGAACTAAGTATGTTTGTACTGAATAATTACTATAGTTGGAATACGGGAAAGATACGGGAACCACCAATAATTCCAAGTTTTTATCCGGAACACTATCCATAGCTTGCTGGATTACGGAACTGATGTTCCCGAAATTGTAAGTATAAGTAGAAGACAAGGTGGCACTGTAAGTCCCTGTTGTGATTGACGGACTCTGTTGTTCTTCGAAAAATCGGATAATGGAATCCGGCCGAACCAATACTAAATTAGAAGGTAATCCCAACGAATACTCCCAATCATTTCGAGCAAAGGCCGATAATGTCAGATTCACATTGGTTAGCTTTTTACCCTGCATGCGTTTGGTGATTTCCGGAATGGGTATGATAACTTTGGTGCAAATTCCCGAAGGCGATTTAATGTAAGTTTTTTCTTCATTCTCTTCCAGCAGTTGTCCTTCATGGCTGCCTTTAAGATCGTGGAGCTGTATTACTTCTTTGGTTGTATTGAATATGGCTGAATCTTTTGCTACATATAAACTGTCACTGCCATCTGAAGCTGTTGTCGTAAATTCGGAGTTATAATAAATATTTAAATCCGTATAATGATAAAGAGCCATGGAACCTATTCCATAAGTGGGAGTGATATAAATTCCTTTAAAAAACTCAATGAAAGCTTCTTGTGAGTCAAAAGCATTGGGAGAAGGTTTTCTGAATTCTTCCAAAAATTTATCTCCGATTTCTGTGGGAAGATTTATTTTTAAAGTTTTTATTGTGTCTTGTATTGAAGAGTTATACACTCCCGGTAGGTGACGAATACTATAGGCTCGTTTCCCTAATATTATATTCTCATCGTAATAGGGAGAAGGATCAAAATTGGTATAATAATGACCCTCTAAAGGTTTTGTGAGAGGATAGACGGTTGCTTCTATCGGTGATAATGGATCTCCTATAGAATTGGAAGTAATGCACATTAATACCAGCTGAACGGAATCGATTTTATTATTAATTACCGTATCCCGAAAACTGCCTGAAGGATAAAATTGGCACATATATCCGGCTTTAAGTTGTCCGTAAACAGGATCGTAAAATGCCCCAAGACTTCCGGAAACCGACCGGGCGTAAATAGAATCTAATTTCACTGTAACAGCATCAAATGCAATGGTATCCGTAAACACATTAATAACATCTTCATCCGGTTGTATGCCCATTCCCATTTGGTCCAATGAATCTTCGCAAGCAAAAAATGTAAATGCCAACAGAATTACCGGGATTATTCTAAATTTCATATTTTTTCAATTGTTAAGCTAGTAATTGATCGTAAAAGTCATTGAAAGCGTCGATATAAGTTTCTTTGGAATGAAACGGAAGAACAGGAATGTTCTTTCCTTTCGCATATTCCATTACAGCAGTATTGACGGATTCGCTTCCTTGAATTACACCGTCGGAAAAGTCGATGGCCAGCTTGCTTACCGATTCAAAATCTGCTTTTTCCCGGATGGACTGAACATCTTCCTCCGAGATTCCGCTTATAATCATTTTTTCCTTAAAGTCTTCGTTGAAGGGGGTCTTAAAATCATCATTATATACAGAATATACTACTTTGGAATTTTTAAAACAGGGGTCATCCGCATAGTGTTTTTTGATGTAAATAGGTGCCGGAGATGTCATCCAACCATGACAATGAATCAAATCCGGAACCCATCTTAATTTCTTAACGGTTTCCATAACTCCCCTGATATAAAAAATACTCCTTTCATCATTATCTTCAAATTCTTTTCCGTCATCATCCGTTAGTGTGTATTTTCGTTGGAAAAAATCTTCATTATCAATGAAATATATCTGCATCCTGGCAGATTGAATCGAAGCCACTTTAATAATCAAAGGATGATCGGTATCATTAATAATCAGGTTCATACCGGATAGGCGTATTACCTCATGCAATTGGTTCCTTCTTTCGTTTATATTGCCGAATTTCGGCATAAAAGTCCTGATTTCTTTTCCTTTGTCTTGTATGCCCTGAGGTAAGTAACGACTGATATGAGATATTTCCGTTTCGGGAAGATAGGGTGTAATTTCTGAAG
>DAIQOU010000605.1:0-2982 GCA_036787725.1 Bacteroidales bacterium | reverse complement strand
ATTTAAGGTTAACAAAGGGAAATAAGAGAGTTCGTGAGAATTCTCTTTTTCTTTTTCCGGAAAAGGCGCTATGAATCTTATTAATTCTGTACCATCCGAACCAATTAATTCTTTTTTATTTTTCCAAATTTCTTAATACTTTGATATTTTCGCCACAGATTTAATTTTCTTTCTTTAGGAACCCCATACCGGTTGATATAATCTTCTACCGCAGCATACATTCTCGATGCCACTTTCCCATCCAAATAAGGATCATAATTCTCTATTATCCAACGTCTTTTATCTAAATACTCATCTTGATCATGAATACTGTCTACCCAATCAACCAGTTGATCGGGCCTATCCGTATCCGCCCAATATTTTTCCCGAGCCACATTTCTAAATGTGATAACCGGTTTGTTCAGCAACAAAAACTCATACACAGTAGAAGAGGTATCACTGATCATTAAATCCGATATCAACATGTATTTTGTAATATTATGATCATCGATCCAACATATATTTTCCACTTCTTCGGCGACTTGCTTATATTCATCTATCCACTTTTGATTAGTTAACGGATGAAATTTAAATAATAACAGAATATCTTTCTCCTTTGCCATCCGAATCAACTCATTCTTGATAAACGGAAGTGAAGTCAGTGAAGGGGAAAAAGTAGGAGCATATAATACAATATTATTTTTTTTGTATTGATCCAGCAATTGTTTCTTATAATCATCATACAGATGTAAATTATTGAAAATCCAATCCTGACGCGACCAACCGGTTTCAACCACTTCAAAATCCTTATATTTGTTGGCCAACCGTTTAAATTCGGTTGTAAAAAAAGGTCCTTGAGTAAGATACATATCCAAATAACGACGAATTACCCAGTGATCTTTTTTCTCTGCTGCATATCCGTGAAAAATCTCGGCTTTCACTCCGGACAAATAATAAGGAACAATATTTCCGGGAACAAATATGGCTTCCGGTGAAAAGTCATAGATTTCCTGCATATCATTTGTCCATCGAACCTCTTCTTTTAAGCTAAAATCCGGTATATTACGAGCATCTACAAACCATAGTACCCGGTGCTTCCCGGTACGATCCGCTTCCTTTTGTAACGGCTCCAAAATACTGATGGCATATTTATGTTCACAAAAGAGTACTGTTCTCATAATTATAAAAGAGCTGCGGGTATCTTCTCTCGGGCGCTTTCAAAATCTTCAACCGTATCCAATTCCATCGAAAACAAACCGGTAGTATCTACTGCATAAAAATCGGCTCCCCGATGAATTGTATTCTCGAATGCCGCTTCATAAAACACATTGGTTTGATTCCGGGTCAGAATCATATTGTCCAGCTCATCAAACAACAAATCCACATATTCTCGAGACATTTTTTCTATACCGATCGATTCTCCTACGGCATCTTTTATAGAACATGTTTTACTTATTTCTTTTATTTTCCCTTCGCTATTCGTAATCACTTTAATTTCTTCATCACTCAATTCATGTTTGTTCAAAGCCAAGCAAGTAGGATAAATACTTTGCCTCAACTGTTTAATTATTTGAGGATCAAACACGATATCACTATCCAAAAGCCATATATCCGACTTCTTCACGGACTCTTTAGTCAACCAAAGCGAATAAATATTATTGGTGGAAGAATACAATTCATTATGTATAAACTCCACTGTTAAATGAGGGTAATGCTGTTGCATATATTGTTCGATCAATTGATGAAGATAACCCGTAACAAGGACAATCCGGCTGATATTGTTTTGAATAAGGGCATCGAGCGTCCGACCCAATAAACATTTATCACCAATCTTCAACAAGCATTTGGGTGTATTATCCGTCAAAGGACGCAAGCGGGAAGCCATGCCGGCAGCCAATATAACTGCTTTCATTGCGAATTCGCTACTTGTTGTATAATATGTACCACTTGCTTGTTAATTTCCGTAGTACCTAATGTAATCCGCATATGTGAGTTCAACTCTTCTTCATTCATAAACTTCACTGCAATATGCTGTTCCGCGAAAGCTTTTTGCAATTTTTCCTTTAATTCGATCGGGTATTTCACCAATACAAAATTGGCATCGGAATTATAAACTTTGAATCCGGGAAGCGTATTTACTCCTTCTTTATACAATTCCTTATCTTTCTGCATTTGTTCTGCATTGGTATTGTAATAATCGGTAGATTGAAGTGCCGCAATTCCTATTTTTTCTGTCAACTTATTATATCCCAGATACATGGTACTGAATCCCAAAAAAGATTTCAATCCTTCTCCAATAAAGGCATACCCCAACCGTAATCCGGGTAATCCATAAAACTTTGAGAACGAACGGATAATCATCAGATTGGGAAATTCATTAATCAATGAAGATAAATAAGATAAATCCTTATTTTTGAAAAGGGCATAGGCCTCATCAATGATTACCACCGTGTGCCGGTCGGCTTGAGATACAATCTCTCGGATTTCAGTCAATGTAAGCGAATTACCCGTAGGATTATTGGGACTGGCTAACAAAATTATATCCGGATTTTTTTCAACTATTTCTTTTTTTATTTCTTCGATATCGTATCGAAATTCGTACCCGTCTTCTATAATGGGATACTTTAAGGTTTCTCCGTTTACTTCATCCGCAATGGATTTATAATACCACCATGAAAAAGTAGGAATTAATATTTTACGAGAACCGGCCTCCTGACATAAAAAACAATGAATGGCAGCCTTTAATATATCTTCGCCTCCGTAACCGAGAATTACATTGGATTCCGGTATTCCATACATTTGAGAAAGAAAAGCCGACAACTCGCTTTTGATACCTTGTTGAAAACAACGAGTATAAGTACAAAGATCATGAGGATTAAATTCCTGTAACGTTTTAGCTACCAAAGGAGAAACAGTATAATTATACTCATTTCTGTCTAAATATACAGGACTTGTTTTTTCTGTAGAATCCATGTTCGTTGAATATATAAAATTTGGGTTGTA
>DAIQOU010000116.1:0-10962 GCA_036787725.1 Bacteroidales bacterium | reverse complement strand
TTTAAGCGTTTTCTGATTAGCCATTTACGATTAAGTATTTATTTGTTCTCTATTTCTTTTTTTAATTTTTCCACTTCTTTCTGAAGCTGCGCGACCGTTTTATAAATTTCAGGGAGTTTAGGAAATACGATACTTGAGCGGAAGAAATTTTTTACATCGATTCCCGGGCTGCCAATTAGATTTTTTCCCGATTCCACATTGCTGATAATACCGGCTTGTGCTCCTATACTTACTGAGTCTCCGATATGAATGTGTCCGCCTAATCCTACTTGTCCTCCCAACATGCAGTTTTTTCCCACTTTGGTAGAGCCGGAAATCCCTACTTGTGCCGCCATGGCTGTGTTTTCTCCTACTTCCACATTGTGAGCTATCTGAATCAGATTGTCCAGTTTAACTCCGCTATGGATGATGGTTGAATCCATAACCGCTCGATCGATGGTCGTATTGGCGCCGATTTCTACATTGTCTTCAATAATGACATTGCCCAATTGTGGGATCTTTTTATATTTCCCCGCTTCCGGGGCATAACCGAATCCGTCGGCTCCGATTACGGCGCCTGAATGGATGATACAATCGGATCCTATCTTGCAATCGGAGTATATTTTGGCTCCCGGATAGATAATTGTATTATCTCCAATGGTAACATTATCTCCAATGTAAACATGCGGATGGATTTCTACATCTTTTCCCAGTTGTACATTATTACCGATATATGCGAAAGCTCCTATATATACATTTTCTTCAGAAAAAGAAGTGTTAGGATTAACAAAAGAAAGGGCTTCGACTCCTTTCTTCCTTTTTTTAGTTTGATTTACCATCTCCAGTAATACAGCCAAAGCGGTGTATGCATTCGGAACTCGAATTAAAGTTAAGGATTCCGGGAGCGGCTTTTCCGGATTAAAATCATCATTAACTAAAGCGATACTGGCTTTTGTTGAATAAATATGGTTAACATATTTAAGATTAGCAAGAAAAGTAAGGGTGCCGGGACGCCCTTCTTCAATTTTAGAGAAATTTATAACTGTTACATCAGGATCTCCCTCTATTGTTCCATTTAGGATACCGGCAATTTGTTTTGCGCTAAACTCCATCCCTGTTATTGTTAAAAAATTATGTTGGAAACAATATATTTCCGTACCGGGGCTGCAAAGTTCGGAAAATATTTTAAACTTTATCTATAAAGCGGTGCTATTTTTATGAAAATAACCGATTTTGTTTCAAGGAAGAAACTCAAAATTTGAAAACCTTTCCTCTCAAGAGAGTCAAATCGGATATTACCAATGAATTTCTTTTTCATAAACTTTTCTATTTCCACAAGCATCTTCGACTTGTAAAACCAATATTCGGTTTCCCGATTTCATTCTGCCCGGATCATAAATGCAGAATAATCGATTCTTTTTTGCATCATATTCAAATAGGATGAATTCTCCCCCTAACGTGGCTTCCCACCGGGTAATTCCGCTTAATTCATCTTTAATCTTAAATTCCAATGTTTTATTTTTTGTCCACATACTTGGATTTAATTCTGTAATTGTCGGAGCAATTGTATCTGTTGTTACGGAATAATTCCCCAGTTCTCTGATATTGGCCGTTATTTTTCCTGCATTATATTCTCCTCCGATCCAGCCCTGTCGGCCTCTGCGTATGGTCACGATGCCGTATTTTTTCTTGTCGGGAAAAGTATCGTTCTGAAGGGTGATGCTCAAAGAGCCACCGGAGTGAAGCGGAATTCTTTTATATAAATTGTGAAGGGAAGCGTATGGAGTGTAATTCTGTTTCTCGGAATAAGTAAAATAAATGTCGTTATACAAGTTTCCTTTCGGAATGAATAATTCGATATTATTAAGTAGAATATGGTTGTCTCGATCATGCCGGTAATAGGTTCCCGGCGGTTTACGTTTATTAATTTCTTGTTTTTTACCCAAGATGTCGAACTGAAAAATGGTTGTATTTCCGTGTAGATCTTTTAATGTATAAGTGAATTTATAAATTCTTTCTTCGCAGATATCAATGATCCCTCTGTTTTTAGTGTTATAAATTCTGAGCAGATTTCCCGGATCCAAGAAAGATTTCATATAAAAAGATCCTTTGGAAATCCATTCTTCCCAATCGATCAAACTGTTGAGGTATCGTGTTTCGGAAAAAGAGAACCGGTCCATATTCATAGAAAATACTTCCTCGTCATCAACCGAAAGACTTACGAACTTTACTCCGTAGATATTAGATGTACCATTCATATAGTCGTAAGCGCTCACCGACAGACCGATTTTTCCCCAAGCTGATATACGGGTTGTATTTTTTTTCCCCTGTTTATTTCCGGTGATAGGAATGGATTGTTTTTCCGGTCTTCCGTTGACGATTCCTTCTCCCGGTTGAGGATAAATCATTATCCCACGAATTTCGGGCTTACGGCTGTCTTTTATCTTGTCCATATAAAAAGGAAGCGCATCAAATGGTTCTTCCGTATGTGTATCTCTCAATTCAAAATGCAGATGAGGTCCTCCCGAACTTCCCGTATTTCCACCATAACCTATTATATCTCCTTTTTTTATCTGAAATTGTTCCGGAGAAAGGGAGAGATCTTGTTTGAACTTTTTTTGTGAATATTGTTGGTCCGAGACGAAGTTTTTTATTGCAGGAGCAAACCGATCCAAATGTGCATATACGGATGTTGTACCATTCGGATGATTAACATACAATACATTGCCGTAGCCGGACGGGCTGACAGCAACCCGTGAAACGTAACCGTCCATAACCGATCTTATGGGAAGCCCGGTTTTTCCTTGTGTTTTGAAATCTATCCCCGAATGAAAATGGTTGCTTCTCAATTCACCGAAATTTCCGCTCAACAATAAAGGAATATCTAACGGCTCCGCATATTCCTGGGACTTAATCCCCAAGATGCCGAGAAATATAAACGTAAAGATGATTGGAATTTTTATCATAGAGTGGGGGGTACAATTTTAATGAAATCCTCCTAATTTTTCCAATTCGTCAAATTCATGTTGCAATTTCAACAATTCTTCTTTTATCCCTTTTAATCGTCGTACAATTTCTTCTGTTTTGATCACGCCTTCTTTATTTTCTTTCAGCTTTTGTTTGGCGCCGGCCAATGTAAGCCCTTTATCTTTTACTAAATAATAGACTAAACGAATAGCCTCGATATCTTCCGGACGGTATTGCCTCGTTCCTTTTGGCGTTTTCTTGGGACTTATAATAGGAAATTCTTTCTCCCAATAACGGAGGTGAGATTCGTTCACATTGAGCATCTTAGCCACCTCACTAATGGAATAATACAGCTTTTGAGGCTTAAATGATTTCATCGTACTTAGTCCATTACCTGTCCGTGATTTTCTGCCAATTGTAACATACGTTCATATTCTTCCGGACTTAAATCCATAAAATAGTATTTGGCCGGGTTATCGTGCTTGCCTCTGAATTTTACTTCATAATGTAAATGGGGACCGGTGGATTTTCCGGTATTTCCTACTGTGGCAATCACTTCTCCTCTTTTCACTTTTTGTCCGGGGCGAACTCTTATTTTATCACAATGACCGTAAAGCGTTTCGTAATGATAACCGTGATTGATCACGACACAATTCCCGTAGCCGCTGTTCCAACCTGCCAACATAACCGTACCGTCGCCGGTGGCATAGATTTCGGTCCCTACTTTGGCCGTGAAATCCATTCCCGAGTGAAAACGAGGCGTTTTGTAGATCGGATCGATACGCATACCATATCCGGAGGCCATTCGTTTCAAGTCTTTATTGGCTACCGGCTGTATGGCCGGAATACATTTCAATCGATCTTCTTGGGTCTTGATCAGTTCCGCAATTTCATCAAAAGAGTTGGATTGTACATATAGTTGTTTGGAAATAATATCCATTTTTTGAGTTGTCTCTATTACGAGATCGGAACTGGGCATATGCATCAACTTCTCATAACGGTTAGTTCCTCCGTATCCGGGTCGTCGTATGGAAGATGGTATGGGCTCTGCCTGGAAGATAGCCCGATACAAATTGTCATCCCGTTGTTGTAAATCATTCATGATATGCTGAATCTCATTCAGTCTTCGAGATAAAATTTCATATTGGGTCAACAACAATTTGTTGTCTTTTTTTAATTGCATTTCCAAGGGTGAGTCCAACGCATAGGATGTAACGGCAAAAATACAAGCTCCGATAATTCCTCCGATGATCAGATGTCTTGAAACTGCCCAAATCCGTTTTTTCCAAGAAGGATATACTCGTTCGTAATTTAATGTTTGAGGATTATAGCGATAATATATCTTCCGCATCTGTTTTTGTTATGAATTTTACATAGATGAATGACAAAAGTAATTTATTTGAAGTATTTTTGCAAATTGTTTTTTATTTGTTAAGAAGTTTTGAAATAAAATGACTCATATGACAGCTAAAGAAATTCGACAATCATTCAAAGATTTTTTTGAGACCAAAAAGCATAAAATCGTCCCGTCTGCACCCATGGTAATTAAAGATGATCCTACTCTGATGTTTACCAATGCAGGTATGAATCAGTTCAAAGACATCATATTGGGAAATGTTCCCGTAAAATATTCGAGAATTGCCGATTCTCAAAAGTGCCTTCGTGTAAGCGGTAAGCATAATGATTTGGAAGAAGTCGGACACGATACCTATCATCATACCATGTTTGAAATGCTCGGCAATTGGTCTTTTGGTGATTACTTCAAAAAAGAAGCTATTGAATGGGCGTGGGAATATTTAACCGGTGTGTTGAAATTAGATAAGAACCGATTGTATGTTACCGTTTTTGAAGGAAGTCCGGAAGAAGGATTGGAACGAGATAATGAAGCTGCCGGCTATTGGGAAAAATTCTTGCCCGAAAATCGTATCATTAATGGAAGCAAGAAAGATAATTTTTGGGAAATGGGAGAGACCGGACCATGCGGACCTTGTTCCGAAATTCACATTGATTTAAGATCTGATGAAGAACGAGCTCAAAAAGACGGGCTTTTACTTGTTAACCAAAATGATCCTCTCGTAATTGAGATATGGAACCTTGTTTTTATGCAATTCAACCGGAAAGCCGACGGTACATTGGAAAATTTACCGGCAAAAGTGATCGATACGGGAATGGGTTTTGAACGACTCTGTATGGCCATTCAAGGGAAAAGATCTAATTACGATACCGATGTGTTTCAGCCGATTATTCAATCCATTGCTAAAATAACGGGATATGAATACGGTAAAAACACAAAAACGGATATTGCCATGCGGGTAGTTGCCGATCATGTGCGTACCATCGCTTTTTCAATTACAGACGGACAACTTCCATCCAATGCTAAAGCCGGATATGTAATCCGAAGAATATTGAGGAGAGCCGTTCGTTACGGTTATACTTTCTTAGGACAAAAAAAGGCTTTTATGTATCGGTTGATTCCCTCGTTGACAGATACAATGGGAGAGGCCTATCCCGAATTGATGGCTCAACAGGAATTGATCGAAAAAGTAATCAAAGAAGAAGAAGATTCTTTCTTGCATACGTTGGAAACCGGAATCAAATTGTTGGAAGGTATTGTTGATGAGGCTCGCACTCATAATAAAAAAACTATTCCGGGGGAAAATGCTTTTACTTTATATGATACCTATGGATTTCCGCTGGATTTGACCGAGTTGATTCTTGCCGAACAGGGCATGAAAGTAGATAAGACAGGATTTGATTCGGAGATGCAACGCCAGAAAGAAAGAGCTCGAAATGCTGCCAATATAGAGGCGGGAGATTGGACTGTCCTTGCCGAGGGAGAGCCTGAATTTGTCGGTTATGATTCAACGGAATGTAATACCCGTATTCTTCGTTACCGGAAGATAAAACAAAAAAACAGGGAATTTTATCAACTGGTGTTGGAAAAAACTCCGTTCTATGCTGAAATGGGAGGACAAGTGGGAGATCAAGGTATATTGATCGGAGAAACCGGTGAAAAAATCGAAATAGTTGACACCAAGAGAGAGAATAATTTAGCTGTTCATTTAACGAAAAAGTTGCCGGCCGATTTAACGGGAACTTTTAAAGCTGCGGTAGACGTGAAAAAACGGATTGCTATAGAATGTAATCATACGGCTACGCATTTATTGCACGAAGCATTGCGTGTAGTACTGGGTAACCATGTAGAGCAGAAAGGTTCGTATGTTTCAACCGATGTATTACGTTTTGATTTTTCTCATTATCAGAAAATGACAGAAGAAGAGATACGGGAGGTCGAAAGATACGTGACTGCTCGTATCCGGGAAAATATCTTGTTGGAAGAAAAACGTTCCATTCCTATAAGCGAGGCTAAGAGAATGGGAGCAATGGCTTTATTCGGAGAAAAATACGGAGACGATGTGAGAGTGGTTTGTTTCGGTTCTTCTATAGAATTGTGTGGAGGGACGCATATTTCTTCGACCGGAAGAATCGGTACTTTTCGGATTATTAGTGAAGGTTCCATTGCAGCGGGAATTCGCCGGGTGGAAGCAATCACCTCGGAAGTATGCGAAAATTATTTCTATTCTCAACAAGATGTATTGAAGGAAGTGAGTGCCATGTTTAATAATACACCTAATTTGGCACAAGCTTTACACAAGTTTTTTGATGAGAATGTGGAATTAAAGAAGCAGGTGGAAGAATATGTGAAAGAAAAACTCGTTCGTTTGAAGGAAAAGGTGAAAAGTGAAAAGAAAGAAATCAATGGTATTTCAGTATTTGAATTAAGAGGTCCGTTTCCCGGAAATATAGCGAAAGATATTGCCTTTTCTTTGCGTAGCCAATTTCCCGAAAGAATGTTTTTTGTGGGAGCTACCGTTTCGGAAGGAAAACCTCAGTTAACCCTTATGATTAGTGAAGACTTGGTTAAACAAGGAATGAATGCTTCTTTAATCATTCGTGAAGCAGCCAAGAAAATACAAGGTGGCGGTGGCGGACAACCTCACTTTGCAACTGCCGGAGGAAAAGATGAAACCGGGCTGATGGCAGCTTTGGACGAAATAGCTAAAATGCTTAAAATCGGATGATTTTTATTTTGATGTATTAAGAAAAAAAGACTGAAATGTGAATAATAGAAAATAATGATATATATTTGCCGCGGAATTATAAAAAAGTGTGAATAAGCCGAACATACACATAAAATAAGAAGTAGGCAAAACTAAATCATATCATTTTCATGAAAAAATTATTATTTGCTTGCGCAGCAGGTCTGATGCTTTCCGGTTGTGCAATGGTTCAAAGTCCGGTTCCCGGCATGCTTTATCAAGATGTTAAATCTCCTGTTGCAGTAACAAGTAATTCAGGATCTTCCAAAGTTGGAACTGCTACCGTCTCTACTATTTTGGGATTGGTTGCTACCGGTGATGTAAGCGTGGAAACTGCTGCTAAATCGGCAGGTATCACTAAAATTCATCACGTAGATCAACATTCTACTTGTATTTTAGGGGTATATGGAACTTATACCATAACTGTATATGGTGAATAAAAATAAATACGAAGCGGGCAATTCATTGCCTGCTTCATTTTCAATTCGATATTTTTATACTCTTTGGATTACTGTTTTTTTATTCTGCCTGATTATTCCCGAAAAAGCATTCTCTCAAAAAGTAACCAAAGATTATTCTGTGATGCAACAAGAATCGGGAGCCTTGTATTTCATCTATCCCAAAGACGGATTTCGATCGGATCATTCTAAATCAGAACTGATTTTTGATATTACTCATTTGGATTCTTCCGATTCATTGACTTTTAATTTTACTTATATAGATCCGATGTTATTTCAGATAGATTCGCTGTCTGTTCAGTATAATGATGAATTTTATATATCGGCACCGGCCTCCAAAATCTTTATAGAACCTTCCAAATCAAAGTGGTCCTATCGTTATGGGGCTTTTTTTGCATTTCACGATTTCGACCGGTTGTTTGATTTTTCACAATCTCCCGAAATAAAGCTTTATTGCGGAGAAAATACAATCTCATTAAAAATGAAGCAAAATAAATGGAAAAAAGAATCGCAACTGATTTCTCGAATATTTGATATAATACGGTTAAACCGAGAAAAATAAACGATGAATCCCTCGACACTCATAACCTTGTTAACAATAGGCATAAGCATCTGGGCATTCAATGACCGGAATTTACAGTTGAAGCTGATATACTCTCCTTATGCCGTTGTCCGGAAAAAACAATGGTATCGAATCTTTACTCATGCTTTTATCCATGCGGATTGGATGCACTTGTTGTTTAACATGATTGCTTTATGGTCGTTCGGTAATGCTGTATATGCTTATTTCACCGGTATCTCAATCTATCCTTCCCTTCATTTTTGTATGTTGTATTTTGGAGGCGTTCTTATTTCTTCTTTGCCGGATTTATTTCAAAAGAAGGATGATCCCGGTTATAGGAGTCTCGGAGCTTCGGGAGGAGTTTCTGCCGTGGTTTTTGCGGCTATCTTTTTTAATCCCTGGTCGTTGATTTACATCTTTTTTATTCCCTGTCCGGGCATTGTTTTCGGTATTATCTATTTGGTTTATTCCGGATATATGAACAAGCAGGGGGGAACTCGAATTAATCATGGGGCTCACCTGTACGGTTCTTTGTTCGGATTGTTATATCCTTTACTGATTGAACCTCAATTGTTCCGATTATTCCTTGATCAACTGTTACATCCTAAATTTTAAATTGATTGGTATGCTTTTTCTGGAAACTTGTGATGTTGTAAAGCAATATGCCGGCCACACAGCCTTAGACAGCGTGAGTATGAGTATTCCCGAAGGGAAGATTTTCGGACTGTTGGGGCCTAACGGAGCCGGGAAAACTACTTTGATCCGGATTATCAACAGAATTACTGCGCCCGACAGCGGGAGTGTTTTTTTCAAAGGCAGGCATCTGCAAGCCGACGATATATATAATATAGGATATTTACCGGAGGAGCGGGGACTGTATAAGAAAATGAAAGTGGGAGAACAGGCCGTTTATCTGGCCCGTTTGAGAGGACTTACTTCCCGGGAAGCAAAAAAAAGATTAACTTTCTGGTTTGAGAAATTCGATATTACATCTTGGTGGAATAAAAAACTGGAAGAGCTTTCTAAAGGAATGCAGCAAAAAATTCAGTTTATTACTACCGTGATTCATGATCCGGAATTATTAATATTTGATGAACCGTTTAGCGGATTTGATCCCATTAATTCACAAACCCTTAAAAATGAAATATTGGAATTGAAGGAAAACGGAAAAACCATCATATTTTCTACCCATAATATGGCTTCGGTGGAAGAGATATGTGATAACATCGCTTTAATTAACAAAGCAAAATTGGTATTGTCGGGAAGTGTCCCGGAAGTAAAGTCTCGCTACCGAACGAATATCTTTAATGTCAAAGCGGCTTCTTGCGAACTGTCGCCGGTGTCGGAGCTCTTTTCTGTGACGGAGAAGATCGATTTTCATGACTATATAGAATTGAAGATCAAGAAAAAAACAGAAATGTCCAATTCCGAATTATTGAAATTATTGGCCGACCGGTATGAAATTCTTTCTTTTGAAGAAGAAATTCCATCCATGAATGATATTTTTATCCGGACCGTATCCGGAAATTAAAATAAATACAATGAATAAAATCGCCATTGTCGTACAACGCGAATATTTAAGTCGTGTAAGAAAGAAATCATTTATTTTATTGACATTCTTAATGCCGGTGCTTTTTGTCGGCTTAATTTTCGGTACGTTTTATTTATCTTCAATCAAGGACAGTAAAGCAAAACTGATTGCGGTTGCGGATGAAACGGGGCGCTATTTCCGGGTATTTCAGTCTACCGACCAATATCGGTTTGTGGAAGCTCAAAAAGATTATAACTCATTCCGGACCGATCCGGACGAAGCCGTGTATGCCGTGTTGGTAATTACGGGAGATTTGTCGGAAGATCCCGGAAAAATCACATTGTATTCCCACAAACAGGTAACGGCCGATCTGGAAAGGTTGATAACCGGTTTGTTGGATGATTATTTGAGTGATCAAAAGTTAAACTCCTACAATATTCCCGATCTGAAAAAAATAATAGAAGAGAGTAGGGTTTCCGTTAAGTTGCAGACCATAAAATGGGATGAAGACGGATCGGAAAAAACATCTTCTGCCGATATTGCCGTAATTATCGGAATTGCATTTACGCTTATTATTTATATGTTTATATTCCTGTATGGAGGAATGGTGATGCAGGGCGTGCTGGAAGAGAAAACCAATCGTATTGTAGAGGTTATGATATCCTCGGTAAAGCCGTTTGATTTGATGATGGGAAAAATCATCGGAATAGGATTGGTCGGACTCACTCAATTCTTTTTATGGATGATATTGGCCGGCATATTGAATTTGGTTGCCGGGTCGTTGTTTGCATTGGCTGCCGATCCCGGAACTATTGCCGTAATTCCGGGAGAAAATGTAAATTCCATTCAACAAATGTATCTGTCGGTACTGGATTTCAATTTAATCGAATTCCTGGGGTATTTTATTATCTTCTTTATAGGCGGGTATATGATTTATGCCTCCTTGTTTGCAGCTATAGGTGCTATGGTGAATACGCAAGAAGATACACAGCAATTTATGGCTCCCGTTACGGCGCTTGTCTTATTTGCTTTTTACGTAGGGATCTACAGTTTGGAAAACCCCGACGGACCGATGGCTTTCTGGACTTCCATGTTTCCGCTGACGTCTCCCATTGTAATGATGATTCGTTTGCCTTTTGATATTCCGCTTTGGGAAAAACTCGTATCGATATCCCTGCTTTATTTAACGGCGATATTGATGGTGAAACTGAGTGCAAAGATTTACCGGGTGGGAATTTTGATGTATGGAAAAAAACCTTCTGTTAAAGAAATTATCAAGTGGTTAAGGTACTACTAAAGGGGAAAATTAAGTTTTTTAATAAAAAAAAGAGTTTTTTTTTATATTTATATAAAAATATTGTACAT
>DAIQOU010000604.1:0-2991 GCA_036787725.1 Bacteroidales bacterium | reverse complement strand
GTACAATTACTGGAAATGATTATTGAAAAATTCAGTCCTTCTTTGTATAACTCATTGGGAATTTTTCTTCCTTTGATTGCTGTGAACTGCGCTATATTGGGAGGTTCCTTGTTTATGCAGCAACGCGATTTTGCCAATGTGGGAGTGGCCACAGCCTATGGGCTCGGTTCCGGAATCGGATGGTTGTTAGCCATTGTCGGTATGGCCGCCATTCGGGAGAAATTACAATACTCCGATATACCGAAACCTTTAAAAGGATTGGGTATGGCCTTTATAATCACGGCACTGATGGGAATTGGTTTTATGAGTTTTTCAGGAATAAAAATATAAAAAGATAGAAAGATATGGAATTTTTAGGATCGGGAGGAATGACAATCGTAGCCGGTGTTGTTATTTTCTTGGTATTAATCTTAATGCTTGTTGTCATTCTATTGGTTGCAAAATCAAAGTTGACACCTTCCGGAAATGTTGAAATTGTAATTAATGATGAAAAACATATTTCTGCTCCTATGGGCGGGACTGTTTTAAGTACACTTCAAACGAGCGGAATTTTTCTTTCCAGTGCCTGTGGCGGAGGTGGTACTTGCGGACAGTGTCGTTGCCAAATATTGGAAGGAGGCGGTGAGATTTTACCGACGGAAGTTGGTTTTTTTACCCGAAAACAAATTAAGGATCACTGGAGATTGGGATGTCAGACAAAAGTAAAGGATAACCTTAAAATTCAGGTGCCGGAAGAAGTATTCGGAGTAAAAGAATGGGAATGTGAAGTAGTTTCTAATTATAATGTAGCTTCATTTATTAAAGAATTTGTGGTAAAATTGCCCGATGGAGAACGACTTAATTTCAAGCCGGGTTCTTATATACAAATTCAGGTGCCGAAATTTGAAGGTATTAAGTTTTCGGATTATAATGTTCAAGCTCGTCCCGGAGAAGGAGACGAGAACCGGTTCAAGTCGGAATGGGACAAGTTCAATATGTGGGGACTCGTTTGTAAAAATGAAGAAGAAAGTGTTCGGGCTTATTCTATGGCTAATTATCCGGCAGAAGGGGATATTGTAATGTTAAATGTTCGGATTGCAACTCCTCCTTTTGACAGAGCAACCGGAACTTGGAAAGCCGGTATCAATCCCGGAATTTGTTCTTCTTTTATTTTTAGTCTGAAGCCGGGCGATAAAGTGCGGGTTTCCGGCCCTTACGGAGATTTTCATATTTTGGATACCAAACGCGAAATGCTTTACATTGGGGGTGGTGCCGGGATGGCTCCTCTCCGTTCACAGTTGCTTCACTTGTTCCATACATTGAAAACTACCGACAGGAAAATATCGTATTGGTATGGGGCGCGTTCTAAAAATGAGATTTTTTATGAAGAAGATTTTAGAGCAATAGAAAAAGAATATCCTAACTTTTCTTTTAATATAGCATTGAGCGAACCTCTTCCGGAGGATAATTGGACCGGATATGTGGGTTTTATTCATCAAGTTATTTTGGATCAATACCTCCAATATCATGAAGCTCCGGAAGATATCGAATATTATATGTGTGGACCCGGACCGATGGCGAATGCCGTGAAAAAGATGTTGGATGATCTGGGAGTTCCTCCCGAAATGTTAATGTTTGATGATTTTGGATAATTTATCCAAAATCGACCAATCACAACATGGGTTTATATTATTTTTGTTCGTGATATTATTTTTAATATAAATAAATATGAATGAACAGGAAAAAGGAGAAGTTCCCGAGAGTCGAGCGGAGAAGGTCCGACAGTATGCAATAGTTTCAAAGAGAGCGTTAGAAACAGATCACATAGGGTATTGCTATCGTGAAACGCCTGAAAACAATATTGATAGCGGGTGGCGTTTTTTATATGGAGACGAAGATGATGAATATCTTTCTAATCCGACCAATAACGAGGCTGTTTATCCGGATGATATGTTATCGATTAATCCTTCGATAGACGTTATTTTAAGTGCTCCCGTTAATACCGAGTTTGAATGGGATGATGAACTTGAAGCGTATGTAGAAGTGGTTACCGATTAAGGAAAGGAATTAGCCTCCAATTCAGTAAAAACAAGATATTTCATCGGATTAATACAGGAAAGAAAATTAATCCGATGAAATGTTTTCAACAAACAGCATTCATGTTTGTTTTTTAGTTTTAAACCCTTGGAATGAAAAAGAGAAATCATCATATTTTAAAGCTAATCTCGCAAGGAGAGCACCAGCAACTGGATTTTAAATTTGAGGTGAGCGACAGTAAAAAAATAGCTCGTACACTGAGTGCTTTTGCCAATACCGATGGAGGTACATTACTGATTGGTGTGAAAGACAATGGTAATATTGCCGGTATCAGGAGTGAAGAGGAGTATTATATGATCGAAGCTGCTGCAGAAGTATATTGTGTTCCCAAGGTAATTTTTACAGCCAAGGAATGGGAATTGGAAGGAAAAACGGTGTTGGAAGTAAAAATCGAAAGCAGTGTGTTAAAACCTCATACCGCTCCGGATAAAAATAATATTCCCAAAGCTTACATTCGTGTAAAAGATGAAAATATATTGGCTAATGAGATTCTGGTAATGGCTTGGAAGAAAAAAACTTGTTCTAAAGGGATACATGTAAAAATAAGTAAGCCGGTAGAGCGTCTTTTAGATTATTTGAATATAAATCCGTTTATCTCTACTAACGGGTTTTGTCGAATTGCGAAAATTAACTATAACGTTGCAAAAAAAATACTCAGTGACTTGTTAGCTATCAATACCCTCCAATATCTGTACGAGAATAAAACAATAGTATACAGACTGGTAGAGCGAATCCCGCTACCCGAAGGAAAAGCTTCTTTATTCGAAATTAATCGCAAGAAACCGCTTGTTGTTTAAATAGATCCCACACCATAATAGAATCGGAAATATTATTGTAGGATTAAGTATTATTCCCTATTTCGCATGGAATTGGAATTCTGTTTCCAATAAATTAATTCAGCCGGTATACCAAATT
>DAIQOU010000603.1:0-2993 GCA_036787725.1 Bacteroidales bacterium | reverse complement strand
TCCTTTATTTTTCCACAACCCCGAATACCGTTGAGTTCCGGCCCACCCGGCAAGAAACAGATCTAAATTACCATCGTTATTATAATCAAACCAGACAGCACAACTTTGTTTAAGAGCCGGAAAAGGATGTTCCCGCCCTATAAAATTGTTTCCACCATTATTCTCGTAAAAGAACGTTTTTTCTCCTTCCGAGCCGACTCCGGCAATTATTAAATCCAATAGGCCGTCATTATTATAATCTCCCCACGCAGCAGCAGCTTCATATAAAAAAGGAAATTCTTCGGCTACTCCGTTGACTGAGACGGGTGCGGTTGCTTCCGTAAAAACGGATGGATTCACTTGGCCGGAAACCGTTATCCAACTTCCTGCCACTAAACCAAAAATACATTTAATAAAGTAATTTGTTTTCATACGTTATTTTTTATTTTTAAAATTATGGTCGTATGGAACTCGCATGTAAATAAAATACTATTCTCTTGTGGCGTGAATTTCGGGTTAACATGCTTCGTTTCATAGGATTAAATTGTTTTTTAAAGAACTATGGAACGCTCGATGAAATTAGTTGAGCATCGCCTTGAGCGAGAACCGGATCAACTGAATTTCATGTTCGTTTCATAATAAAAGTATTAAGCAGTTGATAAAAAACAGATGTATAAATCAAGATAAATCATTCATTTTTTGTAAAATGTAGCTTATCAGTAAATGAACTTTAACGAAACATTATCGGATGCGGTTTGTATACTCGCAATATAACTTCCGGTATCCAATCCGGATAAATCAATCGATTCGTGAAAGATTCCTCCCAGGTCTTTACTCAATAAACATCGGCCGGACAGATTGTAAATACGGATAGATTGCATGCTTTCTTCCGAGTTCAAGGACAGTGTATCCGTTATCTTATCGACCCGTATAGAAACAGACATTTTGTTTCCGGGATTTTCTATTCCCGCCCCCGACGATTCTTCCAACCGAATAACAAATCCTCCACCTTTAGCCATATCCACTTTTATGTTTGAAACATTTGTTACTGTGATCTCTTCACTTGTATACTGAGTGGGTTGTTCGCTTGAAACCGGGACATCTTTTATTATGGTCGCTTTATAAGAAATACCCGGAGACAAAAAATCAAAATTTACATCCAGTGTCCGTGCGTCCCAATTACTCATACCTCCCACATACCACTCTTTTCCGGATTGTTTAGCCATTAGGATATATTCCCCCAACTTGGCATCCAACGGAACCGTTTTATCCCAAACCACCGGAACAGCCGAAAGAAATTTCAATATATCCGGAAATTTATTGTATTCGGTGGGCGCATCACACAAATATCCCAACCATTGATCATAAATGACATACATGGATAATTCATGAGCCCGTGTACCCATACTCATGGGAACGGTATGGTATTGATCGACCGGTCGAAATTCTTCTTTAGTCTTATTGCGCATGGATCCCGGCGTATAATCTTCCGGACCTGCAAGAGAACGAATGAATGGAAACTGAGTATGATAATCCGGCGTCACCAAACTTCTCCAGAAATTGTCTTCCGCACCGCGTACCGCTTCAAAATTCAATATATTGGGATAAGTACGATTCAGCCCCGTAGGCACAGGACACCCATGATATATTGCTACCATTTGATGATCTGCCAATCGTTGGGCCAATTCATGTCCCCAACGCATAGCTATCTGATCATTACGCTCAAAAAAGTCTATTTTAACGCCTGATACACCGAAATTCTTCATTCGTTGAATCCAATCTCCGTTCGGATATTCACGAGCGCAACTCGCCCATGTCCAAACGATTATTTTCACATTTTTAGTTTTAGCATAAAAACAAAGTGTTTGAATATAGCTTTCAGACCATCCGGCATCCAACGTCATGTATTCTATGCCGTTTTCGGAAGCCCAATCTACATAATATTTATACATCAGAAAGCTCAGGTTATCCTCACCAACCGGGAAATCAACTCCTTCCAGCATGGCTTTATGCCACCATTCCCAAGCGCTTTTACCGGGTGTGATCCAAGAGGTATCTGTCAACCGGCAAGGTTCGGCAAGCATATAGACCAATTCATTATTCAACAAGGACTTGTCATCATCAGACACAATAATCACTCTCCACGGGAAGGTACGATTGCCCTCCGTTTTTGCAATATAATCTTCTCTATTAATTACCAAATGATTGGAATACCAAAAATCAGGATCTGTTACAGGATCGGAATCCATAACGGTTTTCGGATATTTTGCCCATTTTCCGCGCATTGAATTGTTTCCGTTCTGTTCCATATACATACCCGGATAGTCGTAAGTATCGGCTTCTGTTACTACCACTTTATACGGAGTTCCGGGATAAGCATACAGCACGGGGGTAACCGAAAACGTTCCGTTGGTTATTTCCGAAGGGGCATTATAAATCTCATATGTACGCTCAAAATTACGGTATCCTTGTTCGATCAGATGAGTTACTCCGCTATGATCTTTTTCACTGCTTATATTATTGTCGCATTCCGGAAAATAAATAGTAGGGGCAGATGTAAAATTAAAAACGGCATCTTCGCTTTCAACAATTATTTCCCCGGTCAATCGAGTAACAAACCGATAAGCAAGTCCCTCATTATATGCTCTGAAAATTAAATCATATCCTTCATTAAAACGGACAATCAATTCATTATAAGACTCATTTAACGTTTTGTTTTTACCAATCGGCACTTGTAGTGTTTGCTCTACTCGGTTTGTTTCTGTTTCTTTTACGGTACCGGCACCGATAATTTTTCCGTCCGACAAATTCAGTCCGATGGAAGAAGCATTTATCAACCGGGTTTCTCCGTGCCACACTTCATACTCCGTTCCGTTTTCGATACGAAGTTTCATCTTAATATATCCGTCCGGGGAAGTTACTTCGTAGTTACCGGCACGAATACCGGTCAATCCCAAACAGATTAATAAAAAAGAGAAAATCAACTGTTTTTTCATGTTATATATTTTAATAAA
>DAIQOU010000115.1:0-11009 GCA_036787725.1 Bacteroidales bacterium | reverse complement strand
GTACAAACGGAGCATTTTAATTTGATTTACCCGTTGGGAAATGATTCCATGGCCTATCGATATGCTCAATTGCTGGAAACGGCTTATCCGAGGATAGGGAAAACCATGAACGGATATAAAAAAGAACATTTTCCGGTCATTCTTCATCCCGGTAATATGTTGTCCAACGGATTGGTGGCCTGGGCTCCCAAACGCATGGAGTTAATCACCACCCCTTCTTCCGATCTCTATGCCCAGTGTTGGGACCGTCAACTGGTATTGCACGAATCCCGCCATGTGTTGCAAACCGAGAAGCTCGTACACGGTATCATGAAACCGTTTAATTATTTGATCGGGCAGCAAACGGCCGGCTTGGCCGGCTTTGGAGTACCGAAATGGTTTTTTGAGGGAGATGCCGTAGTCACTGAAACAGCGTTGTCCAACAGTGGACGGGGACGGTTGCCCGAGTTCCATATGGCTTACCGGGCGCAAGCGATGTCGGAAGATTTTTTTTCGTTCGATAAATGGTTCTTGGGATCTTATAAGGATTATACGGGAGACTATTATGCGTTGGGATATAATCTGACGGCTTTTGCCCGGCGACAATACGGAGCGGATATCTGGGATAAAGTTACTTCCCGTTATCCTCGCCGCATTCTTAATTTACCGCCTTTTTCCAATGCATTGAAACATTATACGGGAGTTGATTCCAAAGGCCTTTTTAATCAAACATTTTCTTTCTTGAAACAGGAATGGGAAAAACAAGAAGAAACATATCGTTTGTCCGGATTTAATCCGGAGTATGTTTCTCCGTATTCCCGGCATTATACCTCTTATCAATATCCGCAATACGTTGATGATTCGACCGTAATCGCCTTGAAGTCCGGATTAAGGGATTTGAAATCCATCGTACGGTTACGGGGAGATCGGGAACAACGTTTGAAATATGTGGGAAATATCAACAGTCGTTTGGTGCTCCGGCATAATCGGGTTTATTGGACCGAATATGTGGCCGGCTTGCGATGGACCCACGAGAATTATTCAGTATTGAAATACCTGGACTTAGAATCTCACAAAATCGTTACGCTTACGCCTTCGCAACGTTATCTGGCACCCTCGGTAGCTCCTGACGGGAAAATAGCTGCGGTTTCCGAGTTTACACCGGAAGGAATGAATCGGGTGGTGTTGATCGATATCAACACCGGTGATTCCATTGCCCGGTATGCGGTCCCGGAAAGCGGTTTTGTGAAAGAAACCGCTTTCGGAAAAGAAGGAATGGTATATACTGTTGCAGTCGGAAATCGCGGAATCGGCATATGGTCCTTGAATACCGCATCGGGAGAATGGACCGAATTATTGAAGCCGGGTTCTGTTAACATTACTTCTTTGATGGTGTCGGATGATGATTTGTTCTTTGAATCGGGTTTGTCCGGAACCAATAACATTTACCGGTTCAATATACAAGATAAAGTCGGCTATCCGGTGACCCATTCTCGTTTCGGCGCTTTTTCCCCGTCTCTTTCTCCTTCCGGAGATCGGTTGTTGTTTTCCGATTATACGGCTCGGGGATATCGGGTGGCTTCCGTTCGGACGGATACACTCGAGCCGGAACCGGTCGATTTCAGTCGGCCTTATCGTTTTGAGCTGGCGGAAATCGTCGCGGAACAAGAACAATTTAATATGGATACGGCTTCCCTCCGGACCGTTGATTTTGAACCGAAACCTTATCGGAAGGGGTTGCATCTTTTTAAAATACACAGTTGGGCGCCTTTCTTTTATGATGCAAGCGATGCCGTCAATATGCAGGCCGATGATTTTACCACGATTGTAAAACCCGGAGCCATGATTTTGTCGCAGAATGCCTTGAATACAGCCATCACTCAAGCCGGATGGTATTATAAAGACGGGAATCATTACGGAAGATTATCGTTTACTTACATGGGCCGGTATCCTGTTTTTGACCTGAAAGCGGATTACGGAGGAAAAGCGATTGACTTTGCTTGGATAAAGAGTGAAGAAAGCGGTAGAGAAAACATGTACGGTCGGTATGCAGATCGTCATTTATTCGAAGCGGAAGCGCGGATGTATATTCCGTTTAATTTTACCGATAATCATTATATAAAAGGATTTCAACCTTCTGTTTCTTATTACTATACCAACAATCGATACCAACAATACGAGAGTCGGAAGTTTCGCGACTTTCAGTACCTGCTTTCCGAATTAAGGTTTTATCACTATCGTAAAATGGCTGTCCGGGATATCTTTCCCCGGTTGGGTTACCAATTGCGATTGAACTACTTGACCACTCCGTTTAATACCGAAAACTACGGAGGTGTATATGCTGTTCGGTTAACGGGATATTTGCCCGGCTTGATCCGTAATGACGGACTGATGATACGGGCGGCTTATCAGTATCAGGATGTGGATAACAAAGCCTTGTATGTCCCCAAGCGCATCATTGAAAAGACAAGAGGATATGATTATATTTATCAAACCCGTCAACAATGGGCCCTCAAAGCCGATTATTCTTTTAATGTGTTCAGCCCCGATGTTGCTTTGGGAGGGCTGGCTTATTTGAAACGGGTCCGCAGTAATGTATTTTACGATCTTACTCGAAATCAAATGCATAAAAAAAGCGGATGGACCAATCAAAGTTCTTATGGCGCCGATCTGATCTTTGATTGTAACTTCCTTCGTTTGAATTATCCTTTGTCGTTGGGAATTCGGATGATTAATCCCATCGATTACGGTAATTTTCAAACAGAAGGATTGTTCTCCATTTCGTTTTGATTTAAATGAGGAGTTAGAAATGAGAAATGAAGATCTTTTTACAAAGACGAAATGCCTTAATCGACCTCGCTTTTGCAGTCGGGCACCTTCCCGGCAAAGCGAAGGACTAAACGAAAAGTTTGTTCGAGCGGAACGAAGTGGAGTGAGTTTCTTTTCGTTTCCGAAGCGTGCCGTCGGAAGGTCGACGAAAAAGCAAGTCTTGATCTTTTGCTCCTTTTTTATCAAGAGAAAAGGAGGAAGAGGAATAATAATTCTATAATGCTTTATTCTATATAAATAACCTCTACTATCAAAAACAATATATCATGAAAACCGTATATCTTGTCACTTTAGAGAATGCGCCTCAAGCCGCTATCCTGCAAAGCGCTTTACAAAATGAAGGGATAGAATCGTTCACAAAAAATGAAGTACTCTCTTCCGTATTGAATATCGCTGATTTCCAAATTCAGGTAGAAGTATATGAAGAAGATTATGAAAAGGCATTGGAGGTGCTGAAGAAAGGATTTCCTTATTTAGTCCATGAATAAAGCCTCTGACAAGGCTGCGGGTAAATACCCTTTTGGAATCGGTATTATTCGTTTCGAATAGAACTCTTTAAGTGCTTAGAAATAATGCTTTATTTTAATATAAAATGAACAGGTTCTCTTGACCGGTTAATCAAGACCCTTTTGTACCCGGATCAAGAGTAACCGGGAAAGAGGTCAAGAGCAAGTTAGCGAATGATCAAGAGAAGGAGGTATTCCATGTGTATTTTTTTCTTCAATTAAACATAATAAACTCTCTGTACCGGGCGTCATTGCATCCGATTCAAAGAGAAATTTAAAATAGCCTGCGTAGGGACGGTTAAACGCCTGCCCGGAGAGGAGGTCCGGACGTTATTGTAGTGTACTCATTCAAACCGGAAAATAGAATGAATACTATTAAGGGATTATTTTTTTTGTTTTTCAGGCCTCATAAAGTTATCCGTTACTTTTGTACGGGTAAACAATGATAAACGGCCTTCGGATCAAACGGAAATTGTTTTATCGTTTCGTCAGTCAATTGCACTCCCAATCCCGGAGTATCGGATAAATGCAATATTCCCTTTTCAATTTTATAAGGTTCGATATTCATTGCCTGACGAATCGGAAAGCAGGGTAGGGGCCATTCGACCCCGGTACCTCCATAGGCAGCAGCTACGTGATAATTGGCATACATTCCAACCGGTCCTCCCCAACAATGAACATATACATCGGTTTCACCTGACTTTCGGAATATTTCTTTCAACCCGGAAATTCCTCCGATAACGGTAGCATCCGGTTGAGCAATATCATAATACCTGTTTCGGATGTACCGGAGAATATTTTCCGGGTGAGTAATGATTTCGCCTCCGGCTATTTTACAATTTACCCGGTTGCGTAACTCCGGATAATCATTCATACGTTCGGGTCCTAACGGTTCTTCGATAAAGGCGGGCAGCGCCACCAAGGCATTACAAAATTCAATTACTTCTTCCACCGTTTGGCCCGGTACCATCAGGTTTTGAGTCATGTCTATTGCAATTCGAATACCCTCCTTTACCGCCCGGAGGATGCATCGGTTGGCTTTATCGGTTTGTTCTTTACGAGCTCGGATTTTAAACAAAGAAATACCCAAGTTTGAAACTTGTTCCAATTCTTTTTCCAATCCCGCATCCTCCGAACTGTCTCCTCCGCTGGCATAGAGAGTCAATTGCCCGGAAGCTTCCGGATTGAGGTATTTATAGAGCGGTTTCCCGTCTAATTGTGCCAACAAATCATACAAAGCAATATCCATTGCCGACAATACATGCCGGGCCGCTCCCAACCGGCTCCAATATCCCGTGACTACTTCCAGGTCTTTCAATAAGAGTTTGTGATCTTTTACCGACCGGCCTTCGATATAAGGCGCAATAAGTTGAACTATTTCTTTAAAAACCAAAGGTGCAAAGACGGCCAAATATCCTTCGCCCAATCCGGAGAGACCGTTTTCCAAGGTAATTCTCACCATCCCGCATGTCCTGTATCCGTGAGGTAAATGCAATCTCACCTCCATATTGTCGGCCGAGGCGTAGGGTGCGGATAACAATACAGCTTCTACTTTTTTTATTTTGTACGGCATGTTTTTTTATTATAAAGTAACTACTCTTTTTAAGGGTTGACCCGCCAAATACAATTCCAGGTTCTCCAAAAAAACCGATACTTTTCCTTTCAATTCCGATCGGCTTCCCCCTCCCGTATGCTGGGTAATTATTAAATTAGGACATGCCCACAATTCATGCGTTTCGGGTAAAGGCTCCGTCTCGGTTACATCCAATACCGCTCCGGCTATTTTCCCCTCATTCAACCTTTTTATCAGCACTTTTTCCTCTACCACCGTTCCTCTCCCTACATTTACGAACAAGGCCTCGGGTTTCATCCTTTCAAGACGTTTTCTGTCAAAAAAACAGTTCGTTTCCTTTCCGGCAGGTAAGCAGGAAAAAACAATATCGGCAGTTTCCAATTGCCTGTCCAATTCTTCGGAAGAAGTAATATCCGCCACTTCGGGAGACTTATCGAACACCGTGATGTGTGTCTCAAATCCGGCCAACAGCTTTTTGAACGTTTGACCGATATTTCCGCCGCCGGCAATCAATACGTTTGATCTCTGTAAAAAGCTTAATCCCGTACGTATCGGAGTTCCGACCCATTCACTTTTTTCTTTCAGGAGAACGAGTTGATCAATGCTCCGAAGTAAACAAAGGATACCGGCAAGAGCCGTTTCTGCCACCGCCGGACCGAAAAAACCGTGCAGGTTGGTCAGTATTCCTTTTTCGGTAAATTCGGGAAGTACTTCAAGGTAAGGTTCGTATCCCACCGATTCCAACTGCAGCCATTTTATGACGGGAGAACTTATTAACCAATCGGCAGGAATATTTCCAAAAGCAACTTCACACTCGAAAAACAATTCCTTTATTTGTTCGACGGAAGCATCTTCGGGAGGTTCCAAGCATTTTACCCCGGAAGGCAGTCGGGAATTCAATAATTCTTGAGCTTCCCGATCCAATTTAATATATTGAAACACATTCATTTTATCCGGTTCAACGGTTTGTCTTTTTTATCCAATTTATCTTTTCCGTCGGTCAGCCATTCCAACGAGAAAGAAACCACTGTCACATGATTATTCAAGGTGTGACTTTGAGTCAATGAGCCTCCTTCATACAAACAATGAATCATTCCGTCGGGAGTAACAGCAATATCCGAATAGCCGGCGATTCCGGCATCGATCACTTTGGAAACGGGCCAAGTTATTCCTTCATCATAACTCATACGCATGGTTAGATTGGTTCGATGACGGTTCGGGACGGAACGGGGTGTTGATTTTCTGTCGGACATCCAAGGATCTTGGCGACTGTCGGGATTGCAAAACAAAATACGGTTTTTGGATTGTAACGGTTGCAAGCTGTAACGACACATACTTGCTTCACAAATCGGTTCAAAAAAGGCGTCCGTAAAATAAGGTACCGACCAGCCGGTTGCACCGTCATTACTGAAAGTCACCAACTTCCTGTAATTGGGAGATTCGTTTCGGGAATTAAACATGACCCGTCCGTCTGCCAGTTGGATACAACAAGTTTCATTGGGGATCACGGTGGTATCGTTATCCGGAACGGCAACTTCTCCCGGTTTCCAAGTTTTGCCGTGGTCGTCGCTGTATACCGATACGACAATGGAAGGACGGTGTTTACGTCCGCCGGTAGAAAGCCAAAAAGGAACGACCAGTCGTCCGTTGGTCATTTGAATACCGTGTCCCGGCCCCGGAGCCAATACATTCCAATCATATATCTTCTTAAACTCGTCAATGACATACGTTATATCTGTGGGAGAGCTCCATGACTTTCCTTCATCCACGGACTTGGTATAGTAACAACGGGCATAGTCTATTTGGTACAGCATATGAATTTCTCCGGTTTGATAATCAATAACCGGCATCGGATTATCACAAGGTAAACTGTCTTTATGCGCGATTACTTGGGGAGGACTCCATGTTTTGCCGCTATCCGTACTGCGTCTTAAAACGATATCTATGGGGTCCCAATCTCCCCCTTTCCCTTTTCGGGCAGAACAGAACGCCAGTAAAGTACCTTTGGAAGTTGCTGCCAATGCCGGGATACGATAAATATAATAGCCGTTCGTATTGGCTTCAAAGACAGTTTGTCTTCTGTAATTTTCGGGTTGGGAATAGCCCTTATTCCCGATTAAAAATAAGAATAGTAAGACCGGAATAATTATTTTTTTCATCGGATTGCTTTTTGAAGGTTTATATAGTAGAATTTATTTCAATAAAACGTTATCAGTTAACGCGGGAGCACTCTTGAATGTGGATATATCAATTTAATATTCCTCGTTTTTTTAACTTCTCCTCTATTTAATTTTTTCTCCTCACTTTTTCTTGATAAAAAGTGACAAAAATCAAGACCTGCTTTTTGAGTAAATCGGTCGCTGTCTCTAATTTCTTTTAAAATCCATCGTATATAAACGGTATTAAATAGTATTAAAAAATTCGGGAATTATCTTTTTCCCTTCTTTGCGAGTATATGCTGCATATTCTTCGGGAATGGAGCGGTAGGGCCACCGTAACCGACTGCCGATATCGGCCCATCCTCCCGCGAGTGCCATAAAACGATCGCAAGCATGGTTCGGATACCGTTCGTTTACAATAAAAGGGGTAATCAATTCATCCATAAACAGTTGAATACGCTGTTCCAATTCCAACCCTGCTTCCGCATCTTTTTGTATCAATTCAAACCACCGTTGTGCGGCAAACGGATTAAGGCAAGCCATATTGGAATAGCTGCCGTGTGCTCCCAGGCCGATCCCGGTTGCCAGGTGATGGCCCGGGATGAAAACCGACAGTCCGCGTACGTGGTCGGCGACCTCTTTATACCAAGTGCGATCCCGGTTATTATCAAACACTTTTACTCCTATCAACGAAGGGACTGCTTCTTTGATTTTCATCCAGTCGGAGGGACAAAGTCTTTTTTTCGCATGGGGCGGATTGTACAATACCAACGGAGTCCCTTCGCCCGCTTCTTCCATACGTCTCATGAAAATAACGGCTTCTTCCAATACTACCGGAAACCAATCCGGAAGAATTACCTGTACGGCTCCGGGTAAAAGTGATTTTATCAACAACAATCTTTCTAATGAAACTTGCGGACTCATATGGCTTACTCCCAATTGAAAAGGAATGCCTGCCTTTTCGCATTTTCCGGCCAAGCATTCGCTGATACGTACAAATTCCGTTTCAGTTTGAGCATAAAACTCACCGGCTGTTCCGTTGGAATAAATACCGGCAGGCTTGGAAGCAATAAGAATGTCTATCTCGTCTTCCAGTTTCTTATAATCGAGATTACCTCCTTTATCGGTCGCCAATAACAAGGTTGCCCAATTGCCTGAAAGGGTTGGATGTGTCAGGGGTTTCATATATAACCGTTATTTATTGAGCTGTCATTTTATCTGTATCTTCCGCTTTGAACCGGACCGAAACAATGGAATGTTTGTCTTTTCCCGGAGCATATTTGATATAGGTCGTTGCGATGATTGTATCATCGGACAATATCTCCAATCCCGGATATCCGCAGTCGGAACCGGCAAAACTGTGCAACAGTTTCACCCGGTATTGTCCCGAATAGCCGTTTACAATATCGTTGTAACTTCCGATCCAAGCGACAAAATGACCTTTGGTAGGACTTTCCGGTGCCATATCCCGAAAAACGCCAACCATTCTTCCGTCCGAGAGGTATTTAATTATATGTCTGTCGCCTGTCAGGCCCCATCCGGTTTCCTTCATTTCACTCCAAGAGTTCCCTTCATCATCCGAAAACATCATCAGCGAATGGCCTTTTCGTTGATTTTCCCTGGCGATACACACCAGGCGTTTTCCGTTCGGGCTCCTGAACACAAAAGGTTCACAAGGAGATTTTCCGTCTTTTTTTCCTACCTGTACGGGAGGCCCCCAGGTTACTCCTCCGTCTTCGGATATTGTTTGCCATAACGTAAGGGGGTGGCGATCCTGATTATCCGGTCCTCTGTGATAAAGGCCCAAATAACTGCCGTCCGTTCGTTTAATGACGCTCGAAAATGCCATAATACACGGCATACCCAAACTTCGGATGGGGGTCCATGTTTTGCCTTCGTCTTCACTGTAGGTTTGGCTCATTTGAGGATGAGCCGAAAATATAAATAATCGTTCAACTCCTTGTTTGTCTTGCATCAAATAAATACTCGGACAATTTTTGGTTGTTTCCCAATCCTTGGGAACGGGAAGGCTTTTCCATGTTTTTCCCGCATCTTTACTCACCGACAGAAAGCCGTTCTTTCCTCCGTGATTGTAGGACCAGGTACAAAAGATTGTACGGTTATCATCAAGCATTACGGTAGTAGGATGGCCGTTATACAACTCGGGAGTTCCTTGGGCTATGATAACATGCCGTTCTTTTTGAGAAGAAATATCTATCCAAGGGAGTGGTTGTTGGGTAAAAGCTCCTAAAGAAACAACCGAGAACAAGCATATATAAACATATTTAAATAGGTTGGTTTGCATAATATTAAACTTTATTAGTCCATTATTTCTTCTGTTCTTATTTCTTGGAATACCAAATCGGCCTGACTGCTTTCATACAATATTCCGATACGCTCATTATCGATGGAAGTGATGCAGGAGTATCCCCGGCTGCTGTATTCATCCAATAAAATGCATTTCTCTTTCGGCCATGTATTTCCGTCGTCGTAACTGACTTTTAATGTGATATGATCGCGTACGGAGTGAGATTCCGGATTGACAAATAAGAGGATCGATTGTTCTTTGCCGTCTTTGGTAAACACATGCTTATGCAGGCTTGCCATACAAGTCGGTTCGATGAGGGCTTTTCGGGAAGTAGGATGTTCGGTCCAGGTTTCCCCCAAATCGCGGGTGACGGCAACGGTACGGCCATTTACTTCCGTATTACCCCGATTACGATTATCCCGCATGTTCAACATGACCGAACCGTCGGAAAGTTCTACGGCCATGCATTCGGTAGTGTTGGAGTGTGCGGGATTGCTTGTTATCCATGTCTTTCCTCCGTCTTTACTGTATGTGATATTGGAAAACGATTTTCCGTTTTCGTCCCGTCCTTGTGTGGGAAACAACAATGTTCCGTCCGAGAGGGTAATTCCGTGTCCCGGAGCAGGCGCATACAACCACCATTCTTTTCGTTTGGTTTGCCGGGTAATATTAACCGGTTCGCTCCAAGTTAATCCGTCGTCCGTACTTTTGGTTATGAGGAACTGAGATGTTTCTTTCACATCAAATCCCGGTTGAGAACCCTTTGCTCGCCATTGATGTATCCAACGGGTACTGTCGTTGTTCATGCCCGGTACCCATTTTCCCGTTTCCCCATCCAATACGCCGTACATCCATAAGCCCGCAATATAAATATCGCCGGTATTATCGTCCACTAAAATACATGCATCGCTGACGCCGTTGTATTTCTGCGGTAAGCCGCCCCATTCTTTCATATCCAATACAATCTGCATGGGGTCCCAAGTATGTCCGCCGTCCGTACTCCGGTTTAATGCAATATCGATATCTCCCTGTAAATCCCGTCCCAACTCCCAACGGGCATCATAAATCGCCAACAAGGTTCCTTTTTTGGAGGTGGCAAGTCCCGGTATTCGGGAAGTATGTACACCATCTTGTTTGTGTTGGCGAACGGCTACACCGATCCTCAAACCTTCAAAATCGGGAATTTCTGCCGGGTTGACTTTTCCCGCGTCGGTAATAATTTCCTTACAAGTTGCATTTACCCGGTGGGTAAGGTCGACTCCCGATTTTAATTTTACGGAAAGCCAACAAATCAACGTATCCGCAGTCACGGGAAAATTGATTTTAAAAACCGGATTTTCCGAAGCGGGAAGGGCTTCGCCGATGCGATGATCCGGCGAAAGCAAACCCGTTTTGTTTGCTTCGTACAAAGACACACTTTCAATATCATTCAAATCGGTGGTGCCTTTCAGCGAGAAAGCCAACTCTTGCAATAAATAGTCAATGGGAGTATTGCGTATCAATGTGATCTTTACTACGGGATTGGTCTCTTTTTCGGTCAGTACGGGAAGAACCGGTTGTTCGCAAGAAACACTCACCCGGTCCGTATAATTCGTACAGGCCCATAATGATAAGCAAATAAGGTATAAAAAGCTTTGTTTCATAAGTATATAATT
>DAIQOU010000602.1:0-2999 GCA_036787725.1 Bacteroidales bacterium | reverse complement strand
CATTTGTCGGACAACTGTCCGACAAATGTCGGCAAGCTGTCCGACGAATAGATAAATGCATCGGGAAGATTAATTTTAAGGCACGTACGGATTAATTATGTAGGGAACGGACAATAAATATTTCGCCGCAAGGAATCAATAAATTTATAGAGAATGTTTTATAAGCACCGAATGGAAAAGATTTAAAAATCTATCTCCGTTTATTTATCCAAGTAAGTTTATGCCAAACAGATTCCAACGGACCTTGTGAATGTTTTTTGAGCCACCATTCACTGCATTTTACTTGTAAAAGAAATACGATTACTCCAATTATCAAACTAAAGGTATATCCGCAATAGGGAGCGAGGTATAAACCGAAAGGAAAATAAATAAAAGCTCCCAAAACGGACTGAAAGATATAATTTGTCAGGCTCATTTTGCCGTAAAAACGCAATTTTGAAGTCATCTTTTTAAATCGGGCCGTGCTGTACAATAAAACAAATGAAGACACCAAGACGAACGTAAATGCAAACTTTTGCCACATATCGAATATTACTCCTATTGTTTGTTTGATAAGAGCAGAACTGCCGTTATCCATAGTTTGAACTTTCAATGCATACAACGGGCTGAACAAGATAGCGGATACAATCAGCGTTTTTATCCAAAATCGCGTATTATTATCGGAATAAATGAATAATTGTTTTCTGCCGATTAACATACCGATCATAAATAAGCCGGCGGTTTGTAAAAATCGTCCGGCCCCGACAGCCCATAATAAACTGGCTTTTTGTCCCAATGTGATATTTCCTAAAATAAATTCTCCGAAATTTCCTTCTTTAGTATATTGAGCTACTTCTTGATACATTTTTCCTACACCCAAATCCGGCAGGGAGTAGGTAGGATTCAGACAACCGGCAATGTAGTGAAACCATTCTACCGGTTGTAATAATAAAAAAACAGAAAAAACGAATATTGCTTTATTACTCCATTTCCTTACAATGAAAAGAAAAATGCCTACACAAGCAAATAATAGCAACACATCTCCTGCAGGAAAAAAGGCTGCATTAATAGTTGCAAACCCGGTTAATAATAATAGACGCCAAAGGAAGCGATAGCCGAAATCGTCTCCCTTTATTTGTTGGTTTGTATATTGAATATAGAATGTAAACCCGAAAAGCAACGCAAAAATAGCATATGATTTTCCGGCAAATAATGCAAAAACGACATCTAATACTCCTTGATCCAGTAGATTTAACCATTGAGGTTGATGAGAAGGGTCGGGATACACCGGGAAAATAAAATGTTCAATACTATGTACTAATAAAATTGCCATAACAGCAAATCCTCGTAAAGCATCGACTACTTCAATACGGGTCGGTTTAATCGGAACGGATGGTTGCATTGGTATTATTTTTAATTGTTAAGTAATAAATTATCCGGTAATTATTTGTGTTTCACCTCCGGTTATAACGGGAATAAAAAGAATAATGGTTAAAAATCAAGGGAACAGTTGACCCATTCGTTGTCGAACCGGGCATTGTATTTTCGATAAAAATTCAGAGCGGGCTCGTTCCATTGCAAGGCCTGCCACATCATGCCGGTAAAATTTTTCCTTTTTCCTTCCCGGATTAATTCTTCAAATAATTTTCCTCCGATTCCCATGCCGCGCTTTTCCGGTTCGACATATATGTCTTCCAAATACATGCGTTGTCCTTTCCAAGTGCTGAAACGAATGTAATACAACGCAAATCCGAGAATAATTCCTTCCGATTCGGCAACGAAAGCCCACCAAACCGGATTGTTTCCAAAACCGCTCTCCTCAAAATGGGAAAGAGAAATGGTTACTTCTTCCGGAGCTCTTTCATATAGAGCAAGTCCTTTTACCAATTCCAATAAACGAGGACAATCTTCTTTTCGTGCCTCCCTTATAATGATTTCAACCATATTTAATGAAAAAATAAGTTGCTAAGGTAATTGTTTTTTAGGTTTGTTACAAGATATCGTTTTTTATGGGGTGAATAAGAATGAATTCCGGTTTTATGTTGACGTGTTTCGTAATTCTGCCTCCTCTTTTTTTCTTTCTTCCGGGGAATAACTTTCAAAAACGTACCAGTAAAGATGGTTTTTCATATTAATTTCAATATGGTCGATTTTTACTTTCGATGGATCCGTTTTTTGCAAATCAATTTTCATCACTTTAGTTGAATTCTCACAATCAAGAACGGGCGGTAGATAAGCGGTACGGTTGGTTCGGTACGGTTTTTCTCTTAATATCATGTTTATAAGAATATCCGCCCGATGTTCTTTATATTTCTCTTTTATGAAATAGTAAAATATATCCCGGATAATTTGTATCGATGGATGTTGAAAATTCAAAAGCGGTAAGCAAACAGAAAGGATGAAGCAGGTATTCCTGACAATATATTCACCACAAGGAACTCCGCAAGGAGCCAATAAGCAGCTTAATACACTGCCTGTTACAATGATTGTTAATGAGAAAACCCGTTGGCTTTGCAGGTTTACAATAAAATGCCAATGCCTTGAAAAGAGATCGATCATTCTTTATTTTATTTGATACTTCTTCAATATTGATTATGGTTGGAAATGATTTCTTTAAGCAAGAAGAGAGAGTAGTATTTTATTTCTTTATATGAAAAGAAATTTTCATGCAGGACATTTCTTTCGGAACCGTTCGGAAAGGTTCCAAAGAAGAAGTTGTGGCACCGGTACGTTTCAAGTGAAATTCCTCATGGGAAGCTGTAAGTTCGGATTTGGATAATTAAGAACACATAAGTAAAGAAAGCTTGTATTCACTTCTTTCATACGTTATTTTTTTATTTTTTTCATTATGGTCGTATGGAACTCGCATGTATCAACGATATAAAAGTAAACGATACCTTTCGACGGTATAAATCATTCATTTGAGTTTATACCGGTTGTTGAATCATACGTTGTTTCATATTCATTTTCTACTATATTGCAAATGTACTTTTAATATGAAGATAAAAGTGCAACTTTAA
>DAIQOU010000601.1:0-3000 GCA_036787725.1 Bacteroidales bacterium | reverse complement strand
AAGGGGTTTAAGCCGCTTCGGGATTCTTTTATCCACATCTTACCCCTCTGGGGTAATTGCATCCGATTCGTAACCTGTTTGGGAAATACCCGGCCTTTTCGGACAACCTCCTGCCTATTCAAAAAAAGTATCCCGGGAGTCCTTTTACTCCCCAAAACTAACAATCAACACAATGAATATCTTAAAAAAATACCTGCTTGTCGCGATAGGAATATTTATATTCTTATCCTTATCGGCACAAACAGATAACTACGGAGCAGATGACGCGAATAAAAGATTTCTTCCTTCATTGGGAATGCTTGGCGGACGAACAGATTTTGATTATCTCAACTTGAAAAACCATCCCGGAAACAGCGGTGTGCCCTTAGGCGGGATCGGAGTAGGGAATGTTCAATTTGCTCCCGACGGACGATTCGTCCGCATAGGAATGAACAACATCCACCTGCCCATCAGAAAAAGTAAAGCTTCCTTCTTTTCGGTATGGTATAATGACGGAGAAAAGAAAAATGCCTATCTGTTGGTAAAGGATTCTGTTTCTCAATACCATATCTCCCCGGTCAAGGAAACTTACTACAAAGGATTATTTCCCCGGGCAGAAATGAATGTCGGGAATTCGATTGACGGATTAGATATAAAGATACATGCCTACTCCTCTCTGATTCCTCATGATGTAAAGAACTCGGCACTGCCGGCAGTCTTTTTTGAGGTAGAAATACTTTCGGAAAAAGGAGGCGAAGTGGCCGTCGCTTTTTCTTGGGAAGACTTTATCGGACGGGGAATTAAAGAACCGGAGAGCATCCGAGGAATGAACGGCCAACTGTTCAGTCACGGAAGAGATCGGCTTTGCAATGGAGAAGCTTGGCCCGATCGTGCCCCGGAACATACTTTCTCGGAAACGTGGAATTGCAGCTCCCTTTCCGGCGTTCGACAATTCTCGGCCGGACCGTTGCAACCCCTTCGTGCGGGTTTTCAGAATTATGTCAATGAAGTAGCTCTGCTCGCCGAAAAAGAAAATGAGATGCAACTATCCGTTTTACCGGCTTACGACATCGGGAAAGGAAACGACGCTTGGCGAGGTTTTAGAGAAAACGGGGCTTTTGAACTTTCCGACCAAACGATCTCACTTCTCACTATACCGGGAAAGCAAGACGGAGGAAGTGCCGTTGCTTTGAAAACCCGTATCGGAAAAGGAGAGAAAAAAAGGTTTCGGTTTATGCTGACCTGGTATTTCCCCGAACTCAAAATCGACAAAGAAAACGATACGCCCGAATACTATTGGGTAGGCGGAAGCGATTATGGTCGGTATTTTCATAATTATTTCCGAAACCTTTCCTCTCTGGTCGAATACGCTTATCAACACCGGGATTACTTGCTCGAAAAAACAAGTGAGTGGCAACAACCGGTACTGCACAGTACAATGCCCGATTGGTATAAGTTCAAATTGATAAACAGCGCCTATGTCATTTATACCAATATGATACTGAATAAAAAAGGCGATATGACCGTCAATGAAGGAGGAATGGGAGGACTGGCCGGGACTATGGATCAACGAATCGCTTCCCATCCTTTTTATCAGAAGTTTTTCACTCAACTGGACCGTTCCGAAATGAATATTTTTGCCGATGCACAACAATCGAAGGGAAATATTCCACACTTCATCGGACACTATTACATAGGCATGGGAACCGTGGGAGGAAGAGTACCTACCGAAGACAGCTGGATGATCGATAATACGGGCGGTTGGATAATTCAATTGGCAAAGGATTATCAACAAACAGGAGATATCCGTTACCTGCGGCAACAGGCGAGCCGGGTACATGACGGGATGGCCTTTCTGAAGTCCCTGATGCCCAAGGGGCTGCATATTCCGATCGGAGGAACCACCTACGACGATTTTCATCATCCGCCGGTCTACAGTTACGGAGCCGGCATTTACTTGGCAACCCTCAAAGCAGCAGCGGTTATCGCTCAGGCAACGGGAAACGAACCGAAAGAAAAAGAATACAATGAGTTGTTCGATCTCGCCCGGAACGATATGATACGCATGCTTTGGAACGGCCGCTTTTTCTCTTACGGATGCGAAACGGACGGTTCCGGCAGATTGGATAACATCCTGTTTACGGGGCAACTCGGAGGACAGTTTGTGAGCCGGTATTGCGGATGGGGGGATATTATTCCCATGGATATGGTAAAAGCTTCGCTTATCTCCCAATTTAAAATATCGTTGTCCAAAACGCCCGACTATTATGCCAATAAAGTATGGGATATCAACCAAGCTAAAGGAATAGACAACAGGGGATCGCAATGTTGGCCTTTCTATCTGGAAAGTTACACAGCCTACCCTGCATTTCAAGCCGGATATGGTGCGGATGCCATGGAGATCATGAAACACATCCAATTGGTACACCTGCGAAAAGGTTGGACCTGGTGTCAAAACCTGTGGAATCCGGCCGAGTTATCTTATATGACGGCCCCCGTAACCTGGTTCTCTACCGATGTATTGGCCGGAGCCGGCATTAATATACCGGATAAAGAACTGAGATTGGCGCCCATGATCTCCGGAAAAGAAAAAACGGTCCTCCCCTTCTTCTACCCCACTTTCTGGGCTAATTTGATAATCGAACCGAAAACAAAGAAGATCATACTGGAAATAACCAAAACGTACGGGCAAACCAATGCAACATTTTCAAAAATCGTTTCCGAAACGAATGGTGAAGCTTCCGGTTCCAAACGGATCATAACAATCCCCGAGTTTACGGTCAAAGAGGGAAAAACATTGGATTTATCTCCTTACTGGGACAAAATAGTCAGCAGAAACACTGCTAAAGCGATATTGCCTCAAGCAGAACAAATTGATTTTATCACTGTAAATCCGTGAAAGCGCGAAGGCTTAAAAGGGGAAAAGCGTGAAAGGTTTTAATATGATTAGAGGGTGTCAAAAGGACGGGTATTTCCCGGGGAGGGTACAAACCCCTTCTCACACTAACCCCGAAGGGGTTG
>DAIQOU010000114.1:0-11066 GCA_036787725.1 Bacteroidales bacterium | reverse complement strand
ACCTTAATCGCTACAACGGGTTAATTATTCAAGAACATAAAAATCAGGCTTTATGAAAAAAAATAAGAAAATAATTATCTATCAAGTATTTACCAGATTATTCGGAAACGATAAGAGTGCCAATATACAAAACGGGAACAAAGAAGAAAACGGAGTGGGCAAATTGTCAGCCTTCTCGGATAAGGCATTGACCGAGATTAAAAAAATGGGGGTTACTCATATTTGGTACACCGGATTGATTGAACATGCTACTCAAACGGATTATTCCGCCTACGGGATTCGCAAAGATCATCCGGCTATTGTGAAAGGAATAGCCGGATCTCCTTATGCAATCAAGGATTATTATGATATAGACCCGGACCTGGCAGAAGAAGTGCCGAACCGAATGAAGGAATTTGAAGCCTTAGTAGAAAGAACTCACCGGGCTGGACTGAAAATGATTATTGATTTTGTCCCTAATCACGTAGCTCGACAATATCATTCAGATTCCAAACCGGAAGGAACTCCGGATCTGGGAGAAAATGATGATATTCATACCACTTTCAGCGTCAATAATAATTTCTATTACATTCCGGGACAAGCTTTTAATCCGACATTTAACTTAACTGTCAACGGAGAAACATATACGGAAGATCCTGCAAAAGTAACGGGAAATAATCGTTTTGACGCAAATCCCTCCAAAAACGATTGGTATGAAACCGTTAAATTGAACTACGGGATCGATTTCCTGGGCGGAAACAGTTGTCATTTTGATCCGGTTCCCGACACATGGAATAAAATGTTACAAATATTGAGATTCTGGGGATCAAAAAAGATCGACGCCTTTCGATGCGATATGGCAGAAATGGTGCCGGTGGATTTTTGGGGTTGGGCCATTCCTCAACTGAAAGAGGAATATAATGTCGATTTTATTGCCGAAATTTATAATCCGGATCAATATCGAAACTACATACAAAATGGTAAATTTGACTATTTGTATGACAAAGTCGGTTTGTACGACACGTTGAGAGCCATTGTGTCGGAAATGCAAAATGCCGCTTCCATTACTTCGTGTTGGCAATCGGTGGAAGGAATACAACACCGTATGTTGAATTTCTTGGAAAACCACGACGAACAACGTATTGCTTCGGATTTCTTTGCAGGCGATCCTCAAAAAGCAATTCCGGCTATGATTGCTGCAGCAACCATGGGGACTAACCCCGTAATGATCTATTTTGGCCAAGAGCTGGGTGAAAGAGGAATGGATGAGGAAGGATTTAGCGGACGGGACGGACGAACTTCCATTTTCGATTACTGGAGCCCGGAAACCATTCGAAACTGGAGGAATCAAGGAAAATATAACGAAACAAAATTATCCGATGCACAAAAAAAGTTGAGAAAAACATATCGGAATTTACTGACTTTATGCAATAAGGAAAAAGCAATAACAGACGGTATATTTTATGATTTAATGTACACTAATTACGAAAATCCTCAAATGGATACGGATAAGCAATATGCTTATTTCCGTTATTGTGAGAATGAACTGTTATTGATAATTCTTAATTTCGGCAGCCAAGAAGCACTCTCCGGAGTTTATCTGCCGGCTCACTTTTTTGATTTTATTCAAATCGAACCGGAAAACATTAAAGAAGGGAAAGAATTATTCTTGGAAGAAAAAGCAGAATATAAATTAAATAAAGATGCTTTATTCAATATTTATCTGCCTCCTTATACCGGAAGGATCATAAAGTTTGCAGTAAATAAATAATCCGGAAGTAAATTATTATTAATTTTGCAATTCATTTTGTAAAAAATAAAAACAACAGCAGTCCATGCAAACAATGACTCCTTTTAAAGTTTTCTCCGGAACAAGTTCTCGTTATTTGGCAGAAAAAATTTGTAATAGTTTGGGCACCGAACTGGGAAAAATGAACATTCAATCTTTTGCAGATGGAGAATTTTCTGTTTCTTACGAAGAATCCATCCGGGGAAGAGATGTTTTTTTGGTACAATCTACGTTCCCGAATTCCGACAATTTGATGGAATTACTTTTGATGATCGATGCAGCAAAACGCGCTTCCGCAAAATCCATCATCGCGGTGATTCCCTATTTCGGATGGGCCAGACAGGATAGAAAAGACAAGCCCCGTGTCTCCGTTGGAGCAAAACTAATAGCAGACTTATTAAGTACTGCAGGAATCAGTCGTTTAATAACCATGGATCTGCATGCGGATCAAATACAGGGGTTTTTCAATGTTCCGGTGGATCATTTATATGCATCTTCTGTTTTTTTGGACTATATTCAAACGTTATCCTTACCCAATTTAATCATTGCCACACCGGACGTCGGAGGTACAAAAAGAGCGAGTGCATATGCAAAATACCTGAATCTCCCGATGGTTATTTGTTATAAATTACGTAAAAAAGCAAATGAGATCTCGGAAATGCGTATTATTGGTGACGTAACCGGTATGGACGTGTTATTGGTTGATGATATTGTGGATACGGCAGGAACCATTACGAAAGCGGCCGATTTAATGATAAAGGAAGGTGCTAACTCGGTCCGGGCCATTGCTTCGCACGCCGTGATGTCGGATCCGGCTTCTATTCGGGTAGACCAATCCGCTCTTACCGAAATCATTTTCACTGACAGTATTCCTTATTCAAAAAAATGCGGTAAAGTGAAGGTATTATCTATTGCAGAAATGTTTGCAAATGCAATTAATCGCGTATGTAATAACGAATCCATCAGCTCTCTCTATTTAATTTAAAAGAATATCGAATAATTTATGGAAGGCGGTCCCTATCGGATCGCCTTTTGTTATGCTACTCGAGATATTCTCATCGGGATGAGAATTTATTCTCACCTTGATGAGAAAAATTTCTCATCAAGGTGAGAAACCGGAGAGATGCGTTGTATACAGAAATTTATCAATCATTTATTCAATAACGGATAGAAAGGAGTTCCAACCAACCCTCGATGAACTGTTTACCTTTGAATCCGGAACGTATTGATGGACCTTGATTGCAGTTCAACCGAAAGCATTTGATCTCCGATTTTTATACTACGTGAAGACGAAGATTCCGTTTCATTGGCCGTAATAATAACCAGTGAATTATCCGGGTTAATAAACGCCAACAAATTATTATAATTACCTTCCGTTTTTAAACGTTTGGCTCCCGGTTTTACAAAATGACTGAATTGTTTCATCAAGTAATACTCAGGATTATATCGATAAGTTTTATTTACTTGGTCAACAGATATCAATGAGTTTTGAGGCCATTTCCAACGGTTGTTGGCGGGGTCTTTATCTAAAGATATGTTCCAATACATATAAGCCGAAATACCGTTATTGAAATAATGTTTCATTAAATTCCATGTATAAAAACAATAATCCCATGAGTTTTGTCCGTCACCGCATTCACTCTCGGTTTGCATCAGTGTCATATCGGGATAGGAAGTGTGTATATTGGCCACAGCGTCTTTTCCTGCCCATTGAAAACCGATAGCAGAGATATAATCACCACTCTTATTTTGCATGATAGTGTCTACCAACAGATGATTTGCTCTTTCCATGGTGCCCAGCATCATTTTCACTCCTGTTTCTTGCATCAACGGTCCCAGATAATCTCCCATAAATGTACTTAAACCGGCTGCTGTCCATGTACACGACGGAAATATCTGGCAGGAATTAAATTCGTTTTGAGGAGCAACCATTTCAATATTTATTCCTTCCGCCCGATAAGCCTCTATGAATTTCTTAAAATACAATGCATACGCCTTAAAATATTCGGGTTCTTGTATGAATAAATCCATTCCCTCCGTATCCGTATCGGGTTCTCCCGGCAAGTCGTTTACTCGCGGATTAGGACGACAAGCATAATGCTTTGTATATTTCATCCAGGAAGGAGGACACCAGGGAGATGCCCATAGTTGAATGTCGGGATTCACTTGTTGGGCTGCCCGGATAAAAGGAATAAGTGTTTTTTTATCATTGTCGATAGAAAAATTCTTCATTTCAAAATCTCCGGCAGTTTCATTATAGGAGTACCAATCTACCGAAAAATCATTGGCGCCCAAAGGCATTCGGCACAACGTAAAATTCATGCCCTCTTCACTGAACAAGTCTTTGATCACTGCCTCTCGATCTTCTTTATTCAATGAAGAAAGGGTAACCCACCCCAACTCATTGAAACAACCTCCAAAGCCGGATATCGTTTGCAAATATTGATCCGGTAATACAGTAACATCCGGATTCGTCTCTGCTTTGACCATTTGAAAAGAAGGATTATCGACAAAGCATCCCTCGGGAGTAGTGCTTACCCATTTCACCACGGGAGGCGTCGGACTGCAAGAAGCCAACAGCGCTAAAACTACAATTAAATATACCGGTTTTTTCATACGTTATTATTTATTTTTATTTATGGTCGTATGGAACTCGCATGTAATAACATCTTCTTGTGGCATAATCCATTGATTTACATGCTTCGTTTCATATATTATTTTTTTAATTATTATCGTATGAAGCCTGCATGAATAAATAACTTCCTCGCGAAATAGGAAAAATGATTAATTTTAATGTTGCGACAATCAAAGCATTCATCCGGCAAGCTGTCAGGAATGGAAGTAAAGTTAGTTAAACAATTTTATTTTTCGGCAAAATCCCATAAGAACATTCACCATACCGGGATAAAAGGTACATCTGTTATTTGTCTATTCCGTAAATCCCGGCTTAGCCTGATAATTAATTCATCAATAGAAACGGGTTACTCCATCGGGTTCCATACTTTTGTTTGTTTTACCGGTTGAATGGTACCGTCTTCATTATAATACAGTTTATCTACACAAACGGAACGCAACCAATCATTAAATTCGCCATTGGCTTCCGAAAGCGAACTGTCATGATAAAAAGAATACCATTGTCCTTTGTATTCAACAATTGAACCGTGATTGGTATAACTGTTGGTCGGTTCCATATAAATGCCTTTATGTTCCCAGGGACCCAACGGATTATCACTTATTGCATATCGCATCCGATTATCTCCTTTTACTCCATCCTTCCAATTGTCGTCATGATTGTCGGAATAAGAAAGATAATAAACACCGTTACGTTTATGTACCCATGCTGCTTCGTGAAAATCCTCCAAGCCTTCCATTACCTTCATTTCTCCGTCCACTTCCATCATATTATCTTTGAGTTTTCCTCCTTTGCAAGTTCCTCCTCCTCCGTTGTAGATATAGGCTTGTCCGTCGTCGTCAATAAACACATTGGGATCGATTAAGGGATCCGTTCCTTTCACATATCCTTGCACCGTAAAATCCCGATCGGGATACCGGCTGGTCGCTACCCCGATTTTCCAGGAATTATTCCAATCGGTTTCACTCGGATGAGGAAAATAAAAATAATACATTCCGTCTTTATAAACACAATCGGGAGCCCACATAAATCCGCCCTCCGGTCTGCCCCACTCCACTTGACTTGAGCGTAAGATTTCTCCATGATCGGTCCAATTGATCATATCATCGGTAGAAAAAACATGGTATTGATCCATCAGATCGCATCCTCTGGGAGGTGCAATATCATGCGAAGCATAGACATATAATCTCCCGTCCTCCCAAACCCGGGCAGAAGGATCAGCTGTGTACATATGAGTTATAAACGGATTTTTTGCCTCCGCTTTTGTCTCTGTCGAGGTGGCAGGTTCCGACACGGTCGTATTGGCTCTTTTGCAAGAACCATGCAGAAGAACCAATCCGATTAAGATTACCTTCATTATGCTGCTGCCTCTAAATAGGAACTTAACGGCTATACTACTGTTAATCATTTTTTTCATATTATTTCTGTTTAATTTATAATGTTTCATTACTTCATTTATAATTTAATCCGCATGTCTTTTTCTTATATTGAATCTCCCGGCCCGGGTGTCTCTTATTGTCAAATAAAACCTTTTTTCAACCAACGGCACTTCATTATTCGGTCCCGAGATTTCCATTGATATAGGTATTCTTCGCCCGGTTATCGATTCTGACTTTGCCTGTTACGGTATTTTCGCTAACGATGGCACGTTTCACTTGGCTATCTATGTACAGCTGCGGACTGTCATGGCCGAAATCACATCCCCGGACCGATATCGTTCCTCCGTAAGCTTGTATCGCTTTGCGGCCTTCTTTATTCCGGTCCCATTGGACAAACAAACAATCCGAAAAAGCACAGATTCCTTCTCCCCTTATCTTGGCAATCTGACTGCAAGGTCCCCAAAAAGCACAATTCACAAATCGAACATTTCCTTTATTGGCAGCGGTTACTTCTACCATAGTAGGATCGACTCCATTCATAGCGACAAATTCTCCATTGGTAATCAGCAATCCGTAGGCAGCACTTTGTTCAACCAAAACGGAAGTATGACAAGCGTCCGCTCCTATGCCCAAAAAGTTACCGTTGCATGCTCCCGTACTTCCCGAGCTGGCTCCGAATTTATAACCCACATGATAGCCGAAGCAAAAAGTATTAACTACATAATGCCAATCGGTCCGTTCGAATATAAATGCTTCTCCATTTTCCTGTTGCCATTTATATAATTCGGGCTTCATACTCCACCACGGGTTCCAATGGACATTCTCTATCCGTCCGATATCATAAATAGCATCTACATAAATCCCTCTGCGAAGCGGTTGTCCGCTGATATTACGAATTAACGCCCGTTCATTGTGAGACGCATCGATGGCGTTGTAAGGATTGAGCATTTCTACATCCAACAAGGCCGGATTTTTCCCTCTCATAGCGACTCCCCAAGGATACGATTCCGGAATTTTTTCGGGGTCCTGAAACGGCCAATACATCAACACTCCCCGTAACGTACTGTTTGTATTGAGAGTAATTGCCGGTTCCCCGTTTTCATTTCCTTTATTTCCCGTGATAAGTAAGGTAGTCCCTTGCTCTCCGGGTTTAGGCAGTCCTTTATTTCGTATCCCGTTGTGAGAAGGTACGGATTCAAACGAGCCTTTCAACGTCACCCCCTCCGGTATATTCAATGATCCCCCGATCAAATAAGAACCGTTGGGAATATATACGGTTCCGCCTGTTTTGCCGAAAGATTCCAATGCTTTTTGGAAAGCGCCGGTATCGTCTGTTTTCCCGTCGGCTTTAGCTCCGAAATCAAGGACCGATACTTGATCGGAAGCATAAACATTTCCTATAACAGCAGATAACAGAAAAAGAAAGATTGTTTTTCTCATGATAAAGATAAAATAGATTGATAATTATAATTTGCTTTTGGGGACATACCGGGCCTTTTCTCCCTTTGTAACCCCGTTTTCATTAAAAGAATCAATAATGAACCAATAGTCTGAATCCCGATTAAAAAAGCGTCGATTAAAACTATTCTTATATACCATTTCGGCATTCTTCAACTCCTTTTCATGGGTTCCCCAACGGACAATATAGCCGTCTGCAGCTACTATGGGCGGCCATTCCAAGGATATAATCCGGGCATCGTTTTCATCTCTTTCCGCCGTTATTTCGTTCACTTTTTCCGACAACGGACCGTTTCCTTTCCCGAATACCCGAAGATCATACAAAGAAAATTTCCCCTGCAACTCCTTCGTATTGGTTATCTTTATATATCTCGCCTTTACGGGTTGATCCAATACGACCAATTCGTGGGGCATATCTTTTGTATTGGTTGTACGGTCAATGATTATTTCTCCGTTTTTTCCGTCGGAAGAAGCTTCGACTTTATATTGGTAAAAAACATACGAATCCGGAGCTTTTCGAGTAAATTCATGATCTGCCAAATTCATTTGCAAGGCATAAATCTCTTGTTCTTTTCCCAGGTCCACACACCACCATTCACCGGGATTTCCCGTAGCGGCCGCCCACCATGTTTCAACTGCTTCATCATTTGCCTTTTCCGACTCGTATCCGGACAACGAAGACGAAGATGTCACGTCTTTTTTGTAAGATAATAAGTTCCACCCCAAAGAGAGATCGCTATTTTCTATATCCTCCTTTTCGTGGGGAATGTAAAACGGGTAATCCGAGAAAACGGTATGCGAATGCAGCTTTCCCGTTTCGGACATATATGTCGGGAATAATCCTACACGCCTTTCAAACCAATCCCTTACACCAATGATCATCGTGGCGACATGCCAGTAATTTCCATATTTATCTTGAAACGTATGACCATGGCCTGCTCCTCCGATAAATCCGCCCGGCTTGATGGAGAACGGATTATTTTCGACATATGTAAAGGGGCCCAACGGATCATCCGAAATATATAAACCGTCTCCATAAATACGATATTGAGTTCCCGGGGCTGCATATTGCAAATAATATTTCCCGTTGTATTTTATCATGCATGGTCCTTCGTTCCATCCGGTACGTTGTTCTTCGTTGTTTATCCCGGGCACTTCCCATCCGTATTTTTCGGGATGATGTTCTATCAGTACAACCGGTTCTCCTATCGGTTTGAAGCCGTCGGAAGGATCTACCCTTACTCCCATAATCGGATCAACATCCGAACATCCCCAATACAAATACACCGATCCGTCATCGTCTTTGAAAAAAGCGGGATCAGTCATTCCTATGTTGAACTTAGTATCTACCGGTTCCCAATTATCTTCATCGGGGTTATTTGTCCCGAATATTTGAGGATCTCCTCCGGAACCCAAATAATAGATCGAATCATTATGAATTAATACGGTAGGAGCATAGGCTTCTATCGTAGTGATGGATTCACAAGGGATATAAGTCCATTCCGACAAATCGGGAGAACTCCAATACCCTCCCGATTTCGATGCAAATAAATAATACTTTCCTTTAAAATATTCCAGTACGGGATCGGCAGCTTCACGCCTGCTCGGCTCATTAAATTGAAATCGGTAGTTCAAATTTAACGGATTGGCAATGATCGATCTTTCGGGTACTTTTACTTCTTTCGGAGAGGAACAACTCCATAAAGCTCCCAACAACACATATATGCTTATAATCATTCTCCCGGTTCGTTTCATATGTACATAATTTATTTTATCCGGATAAGGGCTAAGCCAACGGCATATAAAGCACGAAAGAGGAAGGGTAGAAGGCGCGAAAGGAAGAACAATAATTTTCTTTTCAATTTGAAATATAAAAAGACTCTATCCTTGGAACATGACTCCATCGATTATTCTTCCCTTTTCCTTTCGCGCCTTCTCTTCCTTCGTGCTTTATCCTTTCCTTCCTTACGGAACCTTAATCGTTATGATGTCGGAATAATTAAACTTCCGATAAGTATCCTCTACCCTTGCTCCGATTCTCACGGAATAAGTTCGTCCCGACTTAAGCGGCAGCTCGGGCAACACATACGTTTCAAAGCCTTCTCCCGTTTGCGGATCCCCGACTCCATCCCACCAATTGGCATTGATTTCACGACGATATTTATTATCATTGTATTCATCGATCTTTACACCGTCACTGCAATATTGGGTCTGACTGACAAAAGGTCTGATTTCCAACACCCTCGGCAAATCTTGCGGAATGGGAGCTTTCAACCGGCAGCTTAAAATAAGATTGGTACCTTCCAACCGATGAGTTACATCTGCCACTTGGAGATAAGGAATTACTTCGAAGTCTTTTTCCAAATACCCGGAAAGTTTAATATTGGTTTCTCTTTCTACCGGCCAGAAAGGTCCTCCGTAAGGTTGCATATCATAAGTAGCGCTGAAGAGTTTTGAATCGTTAAATGTTCCGTCTTGTTTCACGGGTATATCCTGAGGTGTCGGATTCTCACTCCAACTCATTTCCCATATCCGGATAGTAAAATCTTCCTGTCCTGTAATAAAATTCTTTCCGGTCGATTTATCGATGAGCTTTCCACCCAAACCGGCATTGGGACCGTCATAATTATCAGTATCCGTACAGGAAAAGCATAACATACAGGCTAACCCCGCCAAACTATACAATAACTTTTTCATATTTGTATCTTTTTAATTGATTAGTAAATCGGGTTCTGAACCAGATTCGGATTTTTATTTAATTCCCCTTGAGGAATGCTTTCGTAATAATTACGCACCTCAAAATTAAACTGCTTGTGTTCGATACAGTATTCTCTTATGAATATATATTTATCTTCAGAAAGCACTTTGTAAGTCATTAAACCCGTTGGTCTTAACTGATTCATTTCTTTATCGGCTACTCTCCACCGGCGAATATCCCACCAACGATGATTCTCGAAGAGCAATTCCCGGCGACGTTCATCGCGAATAAACTGCAGGTTAGCATCTACCGTTTGTCCGTTAATAACATATACCGCTCCCGGTGAAGATGCCGGATCATAAGGAGTTGCTCCGGCCCGGTTGCGGATCTTTGCTATTTGTTCAAAAGCATCTTCTTTATTGCCTAATTCATAAGCCGCTTCAGCCCGGTTAAGCAAAATTTCGGCATAGCGAAATATCTTCCACGCCTGCGCGCTTCCGTATCCGGCAGCCTGTTCTTTACTTATTCTGTAATCTACATATTTACGGACAAAGAATCCCGAAATAGTATTATTCTCAATATCTCCATTCCATGACCCGTGACCTCCGCAAATACGTTTACCTTCATATTCCAGCCACCTGCCGGTTCCTATGATTCGGTTGTCGGAAGAATTAATCGGTGCATTCGTGGAACCCAATTGAGCATCCTCCATAGTTCCGTCATAGGTTTTATAAAAACCGCGTCGAATATCAAATTTTACACCCCGAAGTTCCATTCCCGAGAAATAAACGTTTGCAAGTAATCGAGGCTCCAACTCTTTCAACATATCTTCCCGTTCATTGAATCGCCGGGGAGTTCCATCCGCATTTTCAATCGGAAGTGACTGATACAACTCCACCGTTTCAAGTGTAGGGTAGGCTTGAGAACCCGGCCAAGAAGAAAAATCACCGGAAGGAGACATACATCCGTCATAACTGTGTCTTAAACGAGTTCCGTCGGGAGCTGTAAGATCATACTCTTTTATCCAAATATCTTCCGTATTGTCTACGTCCAGAAAAAGATCTGCATAATTCTGTTCTTTATCCGGATTTTTTTCATAAAGAGAATAGCCGGCCGATTCAAAAAGAACCG
>DAIQOU010000113.1:9255-11071 GCA_036787725.1 Bacteroidales bacterium | reverse complement strand
TGAAATGCTCCTGAATGCAGCGGAGGCCGCATTCGAACTGGGTAAAAAAGAGGAAGCGCTCCAATATATAAATGAAATAAGAAGAAGAGCCGGTGGAGAAGAATTTGAACTTAAAAGCCTTACTTCGATAGAACAAATACGTTACGAACGCCGAGCCGAGTTGGCTTTTGAAGATCATCGTTTTTATGATGTTAAACGATGGAGGATAGGAGATAAATTGTTTGATGGAAATACAAATACTTCCACTGCTGTAATGTATGCTTTATGGCCCTATCAAATTTATCGTCCGGGACATGAATCGGACGGAAAATATATCTACAGAAGATTGACAGCTCCCAAAAAATTGAATCCGCTCCGGTTTCTGAACGGAAATTACTATGGAGCAATTTCAACCGAACTGTTGAGTAACAATAAATTATTAATCAAGAATCCGTATCAAGACTAAAAGTAAAGGCAATGAAAACAAAGTATATATTATTGGCAGTGTCGGCAATATTTTTATTTATTGCTTGTGAAAAAGATAATTATGATCCTCCGAAAACCGAATTTTCGGGAAAGTTGTCCTATAATGGAAAAGCTTTACCCTGGAACGGAAATACAGAGACTCCGGCCGAAGCCGAAATAATCCAATTGTATCAGGACGGATTCGGAAAATATGCACCCATAAATGTAAGAGTAGCCGATGACGGAAGCTTTAAAGCACTTTTATTCAATGGGGAATATAAAATGATCATGAAAAACATAAAATACCCTTTTGTTTTTGAAGATTGGTCTTCTAACGGAACGGGAAACCTGGATACCATTATGTTCACGCTGAAAGGTAAAAAAGAGTTTGATATTAAGGTGAAGCCTTATTTTGAAATTAACGATATCAAACCCGCGATAGAGGGAACCAAGATATCCACTACTTTCAACTTGAAAGAAATTGTTCCGGGAGCCGGCGTAACTGCCGTGTATGTTTATATGCATACCAATGTCAATGTTAATAAAGGAACCCCGCTTAATCAGAAAGTCGAGAATCCGGATATAAGCGGTCCGATTTCCGTGAAGCTGCCCATTTCCGGTTATCGCTCGAAATACATCAATAATTTCAGAGACTACGGATATATCAGAGTGGCCGTTCAACTTAATAACGCTGACGAGTACCTTTGGTCGGAAGTAATAAAAGTAGAGAATATACCTGTAACGCTGAATGATATAACAAAAGAATATATCAAAAACCCGGGTCCTTCTTTTGCCCGGATTGCAAGCGATACCCGCACGGGAGATATCATTTCCACACCTGCCGACTGGATCGTAAACGATGCGGTAAAAGTAATCGAAGGTTACGGAGGACTGGAATTGAGATGGGGAAGAAATGCTATCGGAGCTGCCCGGTTTGATGCCGGAGATATAAGAAACGGCAAGGTATACCAAACGTTCAGACTGCCGGCCGGATCTTATGAATTCGGATTGGGATTCAATGGACATAACGAAACTTGGAACGGAAGAGATAATGAAGCTTTTATGGTTGTTTCTAAAGGAAATTCAATTCCCGATTTCGAATCATTCAAATCAGGATCGTTGGCCTACGCCGATTTTAACGGCTTTAGAGAAACATCCATATCCTTTACATTAACGGAAGATTCCGATATTTCGCTGGGATTCCTGTTTAATATTATAGGAGCTACGGACGGACGACCCGGAGTAGCTTATTTTGTTCCGAGCGTTCAGTTAATTAAAACAGAATAAAAGGCAATAAGATTGTATCGGAAGAGGTGAAAAAGGGGAGCTTCTCCCCCCTATGCAGGGGACCGGCTCCCCTCTATGCAGGGGA
>DAIQOU010000113.1:0-9155 GCA_036787725.1 Bacteroidales bacterium | reverse complement strand
AGGGGAACACTTCACCTCTATGCAGGGGAGCTTCTCCCCTAAGATGAAAGAAATATCCGTTCTTTGACAACCGGACTTCGGTTCTTTATTCGGGGCTTTTGAAAAATACGCTTTTAATCTTTTATTTCAGACTGATATATCCATCCTTTTTCTTTAATATTATATCGACTTGACATGACTTCCAAAATAATATCGTTATTCTTTATTTCACTGTGTTTCTGCCGGATTGCTTTCGCGGGAGAGATACATGAAAAAACAAATGTAATTGCGGCAAAGCCCAATTATTGGCAAACCTTCTCATTGTCGGATGTGAGGTTGTTGCCGGGCAGTCCGTTTTACAAAGCCATGCTTATATCCCAACAATACCTTTTGGGAATGGATATAAATCGTATGATTAATCCTATGAGAGAAAAAACCGGACTTAAAAAATTGGAAGATTATCCCGGTTCCTCTCAACCGTCCGGAACACGTCCGGGAGATTTATGGCATTATCTTTCGGGCGTTTCTCTGATGTATGCTCAAACGGGTGATAATCGTTTTCTGGAAAGATCCGATTATATAATCGACGCTTACGAAAAATACAGGGATATGAAAGCAGCCTTGCCGCAACCCGATAATGCCGATATCAATCCTGAATTCAAACGAATACTGGACGGTAAAATCACCTTGGACAATCCGGATGAAGGAGGATATCCGTGGGGAGGGACGGTCGGTAACGATTTTTACGGAATACATAAAGTCATGGCCGGACTTCGGGATGCTTATTTGTATTGTAATAATCCGAAAGCATTGAAAGTATTAAAGGAGTATGCCGAATCAGTAACCGATTTTGTATTACGTGCCAATCCCGACTTATTTGATGACTTGCTTGATCTGGAACATGGCGGCATGAATGAAGTTTTTGCCGATTTGTATGCAATAACGGGAGATAAAAGATACATGGATGTTTCCATGAAATTTAACCATCAAAAAGTGATATTGAATATGGCGACGGGAAAAGATGTGCTTTTTGCCCGGCATGCCAATATGCAGGTGCCTACCTTTGTCGGCACGGCGCGTCAATACCGCCTGGCAGGAAATGAAGTCAGTTATTTGGCAACAAAAAACTTTCTTGAAATGGTTTACCGGGATCATACTTCATGTATTGGAGGAAACGGCTATTGCGAACGATTCGGACGTCCGGGAGAAATATCCAAAAGGCTGGGATTTACGGCCAACGAAACCTGCAATACTTACAACATGATGAAAACAGCATTGAATTACTTCATGTCAACAGGGGAATTGAAACACATGGATTATTTCGAAAAAGCATTATACAACCACATTCTGGCTTCCCAGGATCCCGAAAGCGGAGGTGTTACTTATTATACATCATCTGCACCCGGAGGTTTTAAATCATATAGTAAAGGTTATGACCTGGAAGGGGTTTGGTGTTGTGTGGGGACCGGAATGGAAAACCATTCCAAATATGGAGAAGCTGTTTTTTTTAATAACGGCAAAGATTTGTTCGTCAATCTTTTTATTCCTTCCGAAGTGAATTGGAAAGAAAAAGGATTAAAAGTCCGATTGGAAACAAATTTTCCCGAAGAGGATATCATTACGTTGGATATTCTTGAAAATGCCGGTTTTGACAAACAGATATACATCCGGTATCCGTCTTGGGTTAAACGAAGCGTAAGGGTATGGATCAATAATAATCCAATGGATATAAAGGAAAGAAGGGGAGAATATATACGGTTGAATCATAATTGGAAAAAGGGAGATAAAATAAAAATTGAAATGCCTCGTGATTTCCGCTTTGAGCCTGCTCCGGATGATCCTTATCTTGTTGCTGTTTGCTACGGACCTTTGGTTCTTGCCGGGGCATTGGGTACGGACGGTATGCCCGACAGCGATTTGGTGAGGTACTCCCTTCAACATAACAACCGAGAAGCTCTCGTTGACGATATCCCGGTCTTGTCTGTAAATAAAGTCAATCCGGATTCGTGGTTAAAACAGGAAGCGCCATTAAAATTTAAAGGAGTAAAAGCCGGAATTGCAGCCGGAAAAACAAAGGATATTACCCTTATTCCTTATTATAAAACTCATCACCAACGATATGTTTTATATTGGAAAATGTATACTCCCGAAGAATTGAAATTACGCGCGGAGATAATCTCCGATGAAATAAAACCGGGAAATCTTGCAGACGAAAAAGCTCATCATTTAAAAGGTCAAAACGATTCCATAACTTTATATCGTGATTACCGAGGATTTTGGGAACATAATGTTCGAGGCCGAATAGCAGAAACCGACGGATGGTTTTCATATGATATGAAAGTTAATCCGGATAAATCCCGTCAATACTTGGTAATTACTTATTGGGGAAGTGCGCCCGCAGACCGAATATTCGATGTGGTTGTAGAAGAAAAAGTGTTGAAAACAGAAAGATTGCAAGAACGATATCCGCTTACTTTCTTTGAAGAAATATATGAAATACCGGATGAGTTGGTTAAAGGAAAAAATAAGGTAACTGTCAAATTTCAAGCTCAACCGGGTTTCAAAGCCGGCGCCGTATACGGAGTGAAAATAACTTCGGATCCCGGACTCTTTCCCAATTATTTGTTTTATTAATCCGTATAGACTATGAGATACTTTTATTTTCTGATATTTTTGTTGTTATCGACCGCTTACGGCTATACTTCCCTTATTTCTGTCGACTCGGGAAGTTCTACCCTTCATATTATAAGTGATACCGGAAAAGAATTCTATCCCCTGCTTCGGTTGAACGGTACGGATCGGTCTTACATTCGCAAAAATCCGATCAGCTGTGAAATTGTAACCCGTGAGAATACTTATTATTTGACTTCTCCTTATCAAACATTGGAATTGAATTCCGATCGAGGTATTGTATGCTCGGGAGTGATTACAACCCGGGCCGGCAGCAAAATATCATTTAGGGATACCTACCGTACATTGGAAAGTGATCATTTATTTGAAATGATCCGGGAAGTGGAAATTTTGGAAAGCAATCCTTCCGATCTCGGATTTGCTACTCGGATGTGTTTTGAAAACAATGCCGATATGTCCCTTCATGATTATGATTTCTTTGTTCCGGGAGTTTGGTATAAAGACAATGCCTATGTCAAACCCGGTTCGTTGGCATCCGACTATTCGGATGAAAAAATACTGATTCGCGAAGACAGGCTCCCGCTTCCGTTTATCATGCTAAGAGAAAAAAATACGGGTCTTACTTTTTCAATTATACATAAAGATCCGGACGGAAGTACTTTCAAAGAAGAAAAAGGACCGGAGCGGATTATTGATAAGCGCTTGAAGTTTGCATCGGTTGGAGTCGAAAATAGTCAACCTCTTTCCATCGGGATCACTTTTCCCGGATCGGAAGAAGATAAAACGTATATTTCCCGATCCCGATCGGAAAACCGGGGGGCCTTTCGCAATCATCCGGTAGAAAAAGGTTTCCGACAAAACTATAAAATTGCTTTTCGCCTGAGTATGGAAGAAGATTATACTGCCGCTCTTAAAAATACATGGGATGTTTATTATCGTTTATTCTCTCCCAAACTGTATGCCTGCGACTTGGATAAAATATACGATTTGCAGATTTCCGTGCTGGATAAGTATTGGAAATCCATTAACGGGACAGCCGGCCTGCCTTTCCGGGTGCTGTTGAACGGAAACATACAAGCGGAAAGCGACTATAATTTTAACATGGGATTCGTGGGACATCAGCCGGGAAATGCGTCTTTATTAATAAGGGAAGGATTGAAAAAAAATAATACCGTATTGTTATCAAAAGGAGAACAAATGGCCGATTTTTGGGCAACCAAATCAATTTCGGAAAGCGGATGCCCCAAAACCTGGTATGATCCGTATCCGCAAACCTGGAGAGGGCCGGAAGTGGCTTTGCGGGAAATAGGAGACGGAATGATCGAATTGCTTCGCTCTTGGAATTACGAACAGGAATACAACAGAAATAAACCGGATTGGTTAAACGCCTGTGTGAAAGTGGCCGATTGGATTATTTCCACTCAATTGGAAGACGGTTCGTTCTACAGCCATTTTGATTATAATACGGGAAAACATACAAAAAAACATACCAATTGTACTTCACACATTATTCCTTACCTGACCGAAATGTTTATGGCTACGGGAAACGAAACATATAAAGCGGCAGCACTCAAAGCCGGTCGATTCATTTACGATGATATAATGATCCGTTTTCGTTATGTGGGGGGAGCCATCGATAATCCCAATGTAATGGATAAAGAAGCCGGATCGATGGCGCTCCGGGCATTTTTAGCATTGTATGATCTGGAAAATTCTTCCCGGTGGATGGATGCCGTCATGCAAACGGTATATTTTTACCGGTCTTGGGTCGTCTGTTGGGATATTCCGATTCCCCAAGACGATCCTCAAGCTGTTTTTCCCGGACATCGATCGGTAATAGGACAAAGCATCATTGCGACCGGTCATTCGGCAGCAGATACTTATGCCGCAATAGATGCATTGGGATTTTATCGTGCCTACTTGTATTCGGGAGACGAACAATTGCTGCATTTTTCAAAGCTACTGTTGTACAATACAAAACAATTTATGAATTGGGACCCGCAGAACGATCCCGTTCCCGGAATCGCGGAAGGCCTTTTCGGAGAAGCAATGAACGTTTGCATTCCTCGAGGACACGGTGTCGATTGTTATCTCCCGTGGGCAACTTATAATCAATTGGAACCGATTGTATTCTTGGAAGATATTTTTGGATTCAAAGACATTCAAGATATACAGAAGCTGACAAAATCGGAAATAGAGAAAAAACATCAAGCTTATTCCAACAACAGATTATATAAAAGAGCAAACAATAGACTTTATATTGAATAGATTCTTATGGCTGCATTTATCAACCGGTTATCTTGTCGACATAGATTTTCCTGCCGGATATCTGTCGAATGCCATCAACATAAGGCGGAAGTAAGTCCCCGGGGGGACGAAATGATGCTTAACCGCATGTGTAGCGTAAGCGAAACTTGCGGTCCGAGAAAGACGGGACTTCTCCACTTCCGACGGTGAAGCAAGGCGTAACCGTCGGTTAAGCATAGTACCGTCCCTTTGGGACGTAGGAACCGGGTCGGGCCGATACTTGATGATTCGCTTACCACAGATTGGTTACCGACAGCTGCAGGTTCCAACCGGTAAGTTGAATAATAAACCCATAATTTTTTATTGAATACAAACTTTACTAAATAAAAAACAATTTTTATATCAAATAACAGTATGAACAAAAAGCAACACTTAATCCGTAACTTTTTAATGTTATCAAGTATTACCTTATTGTTTTCGATCGTTTCCTGTAAAAACAATAAAGAGAAAGAAAGTAATCTTCCGGACCGGAGTTCTGATTCCGAAGCGGCTTTTTTTAATAATCCGTTACTTCCTGCCGGCCCCGATCCTTGGAGTATATGGCATAACGGGAACTATTATTACATGCATACTGTACAAGATTCATTGGTATTATGGATGACGAAAGATATTACCGATCTGAAAAATGCAAAGAAGAAAACCATTTGGATCCCGACAGATCCCGAAAACTCGAAACATCTTTGGGCGCCCGAAATCCATAACATCGACGGAAAATGGTATGTCTATTATGCGGCCGATGACGGAAATACAGACAATCACCAATTATATGTGCTCGAAAATATAAACGAAGATCCGTTTGAGGGCGAATTTGTCATGAAAGGACGTATCAGTACGGATAAAGACAACAACTGGGCAATCGACGGTTCCGTTTTCGAACATCGGGGAAGTTGGTATATGGTTTGGTCCGGATGGCAAACACGCCGGATCGATACGGAAACTCAATGTATCTACATTGCACGCTTGGAAAACCCTTGGACATTGGGATCCGAAAGAGTATTAATATCCCAACCCGAATTGGAATGGGAAAGAAAATATAAAAATGAAGACGGATCGGAACCGCCTTATATCATTTATGTGAATGAAGGTCCGCAGCCTTTGAAGAGTCCGACCGGAAAATATATTCACGTCGTTTATTCTGCCAGCGGAGTATGGACTCCTTATTATGCATTGGGAATGTTGACTGCCGATAGCGAAAGCGATTTGCTTAATCCCGATTCCTGGAGCAAATACCCTCAGCCGGTGTTCAAACAATCTCCGGAAAACGGAGTATACGGAACGGGACACAACAGTTTCTTTAAGTCGCCCGACGGGACGGAAGATTACATTCTGTATCATGCCCGGGACACCAAGACCGATCCTCCCGGAAAAGGAGATACCCGTTCTCCCCGTGCTCAAAAAATAGAATGGAACGAAAACGATTTTCCCGAATTCGGAGTGCCGTTTGCTACTTCAGTTGAGTTGAGAAAACCTTCGGGAACTCCGGAAATTTAAATTAGATTTTAATATATAAGAATGAGTTCCGGTTTGTAAGTTTGGCATGCGTGAAAGCCACGCAGTGGCTGTATTATGCATACCCGGGGCAGGCGTACGCCTCACCCGCAGCCTCCCCCTCGGGTTACGCTTCGCTCACCCGGGGTTATGCACATTTTACCCCTTTCGGGGTAATTACATCCGGTTCGTAACCCGGTTGGGGAATGCCCGGCCTTTTGACACAACCTCACAGCCGGTCGCAGCACTTTCAACGGAGTTAACTTTTGATCCTTTTATCAAGAGAAAAGTAAATAGAAAGATAAAATATTGAAGAATACAGCAATAATACTTTATTTAATATAAACTCTACTAAATTTGAGATTATGAAAAATGTTTTTTTACAAACCGTTACAGTTATCTTCTTCCTGGTGGGCAACAATCTTCTGTTGGCTGCACCCGAAGATGAAATCACACTCACGGATCGACCTTCCACTAAAATGGAGAATAGCTTTTACACAAGTAACAGGAAGCCGTTATTACCCCATCATTTTATAAAACTGCCGGTTGGACAGGTAAAGCCGTCCGGGTGGACAAAACGGATGCTCGAATTGCAACGAGACGGTTTGGCCGGACAATTAGGAGAGATAAGCGCATGGCTCAACAAGAAAAATAATGCCTGGCTGAATGCCGGAGGAGAATACGGATGGGAAGAAGTACCGTATTGGCTTAAAGGATACGGAAATATGGCTTATATTCTGGAAGATCCCGAAATGATAAAAGAAACCAAACTGTGGATCGAAGCGGCTATTAAAAGCCAACAAGCCGACGGATATTTCGGACCGATAAATGAACGGAACGGCAAGAGGGAATTGTGGGCCAATATGATTATGCTTTGGTGTCTGCAATCGTATTACGAATACTCAAACGATAAACGGGTCATCGATTTGATGACCAACTATTTTAAATGGCAATTGACCGTACCCGACGAAGCTTTTTTGAAAGACTATTGGGAAAATTCGAGAGGAGGAGATAATATTTACAGCGTTTACTGGTTGTATAATATTACCGGGGATTCTTTTTTATTGGACCTCGTCCATAAGATCCATCGGAATACTGCCGATTGGATGCAAGAAACCACTCTGCCCAATTGGCATAATGTGAATATTGCGCAGGGATTCAGGGAACCGGCTACTTACTATATGTTGACCAAAGATTCTGTTCATCTTCATGCCACTTATAATACTCATGATTTAATTCGTCGTACATTCGGGCAGGTATCCGGAGGAATGTTCGGAGCGGACGAAAATGCTCGGCTTGGATATATCGATCCTCGCCAAGGAACCGAAACGTGCGGTTTTGTAGAACAAATGGCTTCGGACGAAATGATGCTTTGGTATACGGGAGATCCTCTATGGGCCGAACATTGCGAAAATGTTGCGTTTAATTCTTATCCGGCAGCTTTAATGCCGGATCTCAAATCCTTGCGTTACATTACTTGTCCGAACCACGTGCAAAGCGATTCGGAAAATCATCATCCGGGAATCGATAACAGAGGGCCTTTCTTGGCCATGAATCCTTTCAGTAGTCGATGTTGTCAACACAATCATACACAAGGATGGCCTTATTTCATAGAAAATCTGATGTTCGCCACTCCGGACAACGGCGCTGCAGCTGTTATATATGCTCCTTGTGAAGCAAAAGTAAAAGTAGGAAACGGTAAGGAAGTCTCTATAATTCAAGAAACGCAATATCCTTTCAACGATGTCATCAACTTTAAAATGCATACTCCCCAAAAAGTTGAATTTCCTTTCTATTTACGCATCCCCTCCTGGACAAAAAATGCTCAATTGGAAATCAACGGAAAAAAACAACCGGTCGAGTTGTTGGCAGGGAAATATGTACGTATCAACCGTAATTGGTCTGACGGGGATATAATAAAGGTGACTTTCCCGATGGACTTTTCTTTAAAAACATGGCAAGTAAACAAAAACAGTGTAAGCATAAATTACGGGCCGCTTACTTTGTCGTTGAATATAGAAGAAGTTTATAAAAAGATGGACAGTAAAGAAACGGCTATCGGCGATTCCAAATGGCAGGAAACGGCAGATCCTTCCAAATGGCCGTCCTACGAAATTTATTCGGGGAGCAATTGGAACTACGCCTTGGTGATGAACGCCAACAATATATTCAACAACCTGACAATAGAAAAAAGGTCGTGGCCGGCAGATGATTTTCCGTTTACCCAAAAAAGTTCTCCGCTCTTATTCAAAGCAAAAGGAAGACAAGTTCCTTCCTGGCAGTTGGATCAATATAAACTTTGCGGTATACTGCCCGATGAAAATTGCATCAAATCATCGATAACAGAAGATATAACCTTGGTTCCCATGGGAACGGCCCGCTTACGAATCACTTCTTTCCCGGTTTCTTACGAATAATTTCTTCAATATTATACCCGTAAAGCAGATATCCGATTGTCTGTTTTACGGGTCAACCGACAAACCGGTGAATGCCCGGCTTCATGAATTACTTTTCTTTTTAAGACTACACCGGTCCATCTTTTCCGAAATTTAATTTCAACTATATTTGTCTTTCAAGAGAGAGAAATGTACTTTTACCGGTGATTTTTCTCAATAACAATACCTGTATATCATGATTGAACCGATTTATACACCCGACAAGAACCGATACGACGGTTCGATGAATTATCGCCGTTGCGGCAAAAGCGGAATTTTACTTCCCGAAATATCGTTAGGGTTATGGCAGAACTT
>DAIQOU010000600.1:0-3008 GCA_036787725.1 Bacteroidales bacterium | reverse complement strand
GTGGCGTAATTCATTGATTTTTTTCAACGCTACGCTAAAAGACCGTTGGTTCATGTTTCGTTTCATATAATATAAATATTAAACTCATTTAAAGAATTCCCGGATAAATTCAGGACCTTTCAGTAATCCGTATTCTCCTTTTTCGGCTGCAAATTCATCATAAAGAGTAACAGCATCAGGTTGTTGCCCCGGTTTGCGGATGATAAAAGGAACCGGTTTTCGGGTGTGAGTTTTAATGCTGCAAGGAGTGGGATGATCGGGAAGCAAAGCAATGGTTACCGGCTCGTTCCATGTTTCAACCTCTTCCAATAACGTTTTTATAACTCGTTGATCCAAGTATTCTATTGTTTTTATTTTCAAATCGACATCTCCTTCGTGACCGGCTTCGTCACTGGCTTCGATGTGTAAATAGACAAAGTCTTTTGTGCGGAGAGCTTCGATGGCCGCTTTTACTTTTCCTTCGTAGTTTGTGTCGTACAATCCGGTGGCACCCTCTACCTCAATAACATCCAACCCTGCGTATACTCCGATTCCTTTGATCAGATCGACGGCTGAAATAACCGCTCCGGATCGAATCGGAAATAAATCGGTCATGGGTTGCATGTTGGGTTTATATCCGGGCGACCAGGGCCAGATGCTGTTAGCCGGATCCTTCCCGATCGCTTTTCGTTTCTTATTTATCGGATGATCTTCCAGTAATTGTTGCGACCGGAGAACCAACCGGTTCAAATAATCGGCTGTATCTTGTGCTGCCGGCATTCCGGGCCGAATCAAAACCTCTTCAAAAGGAGTTCCCGGGACATCATGAGGAGCAGTACATATTAATTGTTTATTTCCCCCTTTTAATTTTAACAAGTGGCGATAAGAAACCCCCGGAAAAAAGCTGACCTGTTCATCTTGTAAATTTTCATTTAAAAAATGAATTAAGATTTCAGCTTCTTCACTTGAAATATGTCCTGCCGAATGATTTTTTATTAATCCGTTTTCAATGCAAATCAGATTGCATCGCATAGCCATTTCTCCCGGAAGAATGTCCACCCCCATACTGGCTGCTTCCAACGATCCTCTGCCTTCAAAAACGTCGGCCACACTATATCCCAATACCGAAAGGTTGGCAATTTCACTCCCGGGATGAAAACCTTTCGGAATTGTATCCAACATACCCGAACGGCCTGTTTTTGCCAATAGATCTATATGAGGGGTTTGTGCGATTTGCAGCGGAGTTTTATTTCCCAAGAAATCAATGGGTTCATCGGCCATGCCGTCTCCTAAAACAATAATATATTTCATACGTTATTATTTATTTTTATTTATGGTCGTCCGGAACTCGCATGCAGTAACATCTTCTTGTAGCGTAATTCATTGATTTTTTTCAACGCTACGCTAAAAGACCGTTGGTTCATGCTTCGTTTTATACGTACATAATTTTATTTTTAAAGGTTATATGAAATCTGCCTCATGTTTATGCTCTTTGGTGTAACTTTTACATGCGGGTTTCATCATTATTTTTCAGAAAGAATTCTCTGTAAATTGAATATTTTGTAAATAATCGGGACAAAATTAATCTTTTCTTTCCAACCTTTCTACATAAAATTGGGAGTTTTCGAATTTGATTACTTTTATCGACTCCTCTTTTTCTATAAATTCCCCCGAAGAAACGGCATCGTATATTTCTCCTTCAATTATAATTTTGCCCGAAGGCCGTAAAACTGTTAGGGTTTTCCCTGCTTTTCCGATAAGATTTTTGTAGGTAGGATCAACAGACCGGGAGGTTTCCAGGTCTTTATTCAACGCAATCGTTCTGAACAATCCCGGTCGGCCTATTCGGGATGTCAGGTATAACATAAGAATAAATCCCAATAATATTCCCGAAAGCACCGTTAAAATAGAACGGGAGAGGTCCGGGACAGTAACTTCTTCGAATGAAAAATGATAATTATTTATTAAGGCCAATGTTAATCCCGATCCCGTTAATATAATTCCGGTTATTCCGGCGACGCCAAATCCCGGAATAACGAAAATTTCCAATAAAACCAACAGCAGACCGACAATGAAAATAATAATTTCCCAATGCTGAGCCAATCCGTCAATATAAAGAGGCGAAAAATACAAAATAGCAGCAACCCCTGCAGCAATGCTCGGAAATCCTATGCCGGGACTTTGCAATTCGAAATAGATCCCGGCAATGATGATCATAATCAAAAATGCTTGAAATACGGGATTGAGTAAAAATCCTTTTATATTGTCGTATAAAGAAGGTTTATATTCTTGAATGGAATAATCGGAATATTTCAGGTAGTTGGAAATAACTTCTTCCACCGATTCCGCGATTCCGTCACAGAATCCGACGTGCACAGCTTCTTCGGCGGTTAATGTCAATACTTTTCCCGAATCTGCCAAGTTAGGGATATGTATTCGCTCGTCTACCATTGCTTCAGCAATCCGAGGATCTCTTTTCCATTGGTATAAAGTATCCGTTCCGGTTATTAAAGTATCTTTTCCATGAGCTTCTGCTGTAGCCCTTATAATAGAGCGCATATAGGATTGATACTTATCCGGCATGGCGATTCCTCCTTGATCCACGACGGTTGCAGCACCGATGTTAGCTCCTTTGCGCATATAAATTTTCTTGCAGGCAAGTGCAATCAAAGCCCCGGCAGATGCAGCATTGTTGTCTATAAATGCATATACGGGAATAGGGCTGTACAAAATGGCAGATCGCATGGAGTCGGCTTCTGCCAGTGCTCCTCCATACGTATTTAAATGAATAATAATTGCATCTGCCTTTTTTTCTCGGGCCTCTTTCATGCCATTGGAAAGATAGAGCCAAGTAGTTGTGTTGATTTCTTTATGTATGTCTATTTCATAAACTGCCGGTTTTATATTTTGTCCGGAACAAAAAAAATGGATCGATAAAAATGAAATGAACAATAAAGAAAACCTCATGTTTAACTTATTAATATGTTTCAAAAGATTCTTCCATGCGGGGAATCGGATTGATTCGGCTC
>DAIQOU010000112.1:0-11092 GCA_036787725.1 Bacteroidales bacterium | reverse complement strand
TATGAAACTATTAGAAGGAAAAGTCGCTATTGTTACCGGCGCTGCTCGCGGTATCGGGAAGTCAATTGCCATTAAATTTGCTCAAGAAGGGGCTGCTATTGCTTTTACAGATCTTGCAATCGATGACAATGCAAAAGAAACAGAAAAAGAGATTGCGTCTTATGGTGTGAAGGTAAAAGCATATGCATCGAATGCGGCTGATTTTGAAGATACCCATAATGTAATAAAAGAAATTGTTAATGATTTCGGAAGAGTGGATATATTGGTTAATAATGCCGGTATCACTCGTGACGGGTTAATGATGAGAATGTCGGAACAACAATGGGATATGGTTATTAATGTGAATCTGAAGTCGGCTTTCAACTTTATTCATGCATTGACGCCGGTTATGATCAAGCAAAAAGGAGGAAGTATCATTAATATGAGTTCCGTAGTCGGAGTGTCCGGAAATGCGGGGCAAGCCAATTACTCCGCATCCAAAGCCGGTATGATCGGTTTGGCAAAATCCATTGCCAAAGAATTGGGTTCGAGAGGTATTCGCGCCAATGCCATTGCTCCCGGATTTATTATAACCGAAATGACACATCAACTGTCGGATGAAGTGAGGGCGCAGTGGGCTAATCAAATTCCATTGAAAAGGGGAGGTACTCCCGAAGATGTAGCTAATGTAGCTTTATTCTTGGCATCGGATCTGTCTTCGTATGTAACGGGGCAAGTGATTCCTGTATGCGGAGGCATGAATATGTAATTATGGAAGTAATTTACGAAGATAATCATATCATTGCCGTCAATAAGACAACTTCGGAGATCGTTCAAGGCGATAAGACAGGAGATGTTCCTCTTTCTGAAATCGTAAAATCTTGGTTGAAAGAGAAATATAATAAACCGGGCAATGTGTTTATCGGAGTAACACACAGATTGGACCGTCCCGTATCGGGACTGGTTCTTTTTGCGAAAACAAGCAAGGCATTAACCCGGCTGAACGAAATGTTCCGGATGGGAGAGGTAAAGAAAACCTATTGGGCTGTTGTGAAGAATCCTCCTGTGCAACCGGAAGCCGAATTGATACACTACATTGTCAGAAATGAGAAACAGAATAAATCTTTCGCTTACGATACCGAAAAGCCCAATTCCAAAAAAGCTATCCTGTCTTATAAAGTAATAGCCCGTTCCGATCGTTATTATTTGTTGGAAATAGATTTAAAGACAGGTCGCCATCATCAGATTCGTTGCCAATTGGCTAAGATCGGGTGTCCGATTAAAGGAGACTTGAAATACGGTTTTGATCGGTCCAATAAAGACGGAGGAATCAGTCTGCATGCCCGTAAAATATCATTTATACACCCTGTATCAAAGCAAGAAACGGAAATCGTAGCCCCCTTACCCGATAATGATCCGCTATGGAAATGTTTTTCCGATCTCTAATTTAATGGTCGGAAGAAGATGCAGCTTGTATCTTTTTGTATTTCGAATGAGCCTTAATTAATAATCCGATAAACAGCAGTATACCTATAATTATTATTCCCGTACCGGAAAAACGGATCGTTCCTGCGTAACTGTGTATCCCGCCAAGAAAGTAATTTACTCCGAAATAGGTCATCAAGACGCACCCGAAGGCGAGTATTCCGAATAAATGGAAAAAGAAAGGATCGATTAACCTTTTCAAGTTTTTTTCGTGAAGCAACAGGCTATATGTCAGGAAGGTAATTAAAGCCCAAACTTCTTTGGGATCCCATCCCCAATAGCGTCCCCAAGATATATTGGCCCATACGGCACCCGTAAATATACCGCAGCCTAACAATAAGAGACCCGGATACAGACATAGTAAACTGTATATTTTGTTTAATGCTAAGGTTTGAAAGAGCATTTGACTTTTATGAATGGGAGTGATGAGAATGTGAATCATTGAAATCAGCCCGTTCAACATTATGAATCCCAACAAGGTATAAGAAATCATAATCAAAGAGACATGAATACTTAACAACGGGGAAGACAACACCGGAACCAACGGGGTCATTTGCGGATTCATCATTCCTAAATGAGCTACCAGAAGAGAGCACCCGGACAATAAAAAACCGAAAGGAACACTAATCGCTGTTTTTAACCCGAAGATCAGAGCGAATAACATAGAACACCATGCGGTCAGCATCATTGTTTCAAATCCGTTCCCGACCGGCAGTCGTTCCGAAATATAGATTCTCATTCCGATAGAGAAGGTATGGATCAGAAAACTTATTGCCAAGAAGAGAAAAAATAACCGATTGACGGTTTTCTTATGAGGTAGAGGTAGGAATAATAAAATCAATGCACTTATCCCGAATGTCAAATTGATCTTGAATAACCAAGAAGTCAGGTTGGTTTTCAAATAAAAGATTTCAACATCTCGTTTGGTTTCCGAAGGAAGTATTTCTCCGGCATACTCCGATTGAAAATTCTTTATTTCCGTTAAGATTTCCGTTGCCTTATTTTCCTCTTCCCGGATTAATGCTTGATAGTATTCTAATAATGAAGTTCGTATAAATCGGAGGTTTTCCGGACTTTTTATTTGTTCCGCTCCTTCTGTGGGATACAACCATTGTATTCGATTGTCTATTCGTTGAGGATACATTTTTAATAAATACCCGCTATGTAACATTCGGATCAGTCGGATGTTGTCATTCAATTTCTCTACTTCTTTCAGCAGACTTGTTTTTGCTCCTTGTCGGCTTATTTCTTTTCCATACTTCTTCAGTTTATAATTTCCTTGTTCATCAAAGAAGTCGCACCATGCCGCTTTATAATCGATTAAGCCGAGTTCTTTTTGTAATTGTACTTCTTTTACTTTGAAAATAGCAATCCGGTTCCATTTCTCGGGGAAAAACAGGAATCCCATAAAAAATTGGTTTGCGTTTAAGTAATTAAAAGAAGGTTTTCCAACTATTTTGACCGTAAAGTCATGAGCCAACGTGGCTACGGGAGTAATCCTTCCTTCATAAAGCAGTTGTACTTTGGCGAATTGACCGGCCTGTTGTTTGTTTACGGACAAGCTGTCCGGTGTTAAAGTTCCGGCTTGAGAAGAAAGAGGAAATAAAAAAAGAAGAGGGATTGCTTTTTTCAGTGTTCTCAGCAATTTACGGAATCCGGTTTTGGGAAAGAAAAGGCACCCGCATCCGGAAAGAGCAAAAAGCAAGTATCCCGTATAAGTAACCGGGATGCCCCATACATCTTTATTTACACTTAAAATACTTGTTTCCATGTTGTTGTCAAACGAAGATTGATAAAAACGATACTGCTTATACTTTAAGATTTCGTTCATTGCAACCCGTTTTGACAACAGACTATCCGTATTCGGTTCCTTTAGAGAAAGGAAGGATATATAATTGGCCGGAGCATCCGAACCCGGATAGTATTCAATAAAAAAAGTATCCAATTGTACCTCAAAAGGAAGGTATTCGATTCCGGTATCGGAAGTCATAAAATTCCGGCTTTCTCCTTTATTTAAAACTATATATCCTTGGATAGCAAATAATCGTGTAAACAAAGCCCCTGTCAGGATAATAATAAAAGAAAAATGCAGTATAAATAACGGAAGCCGTTTATACAGTTTCCTTTTGATCATTCCGGTAAGAGATCCTATTGCCAATACTGCCCATATTCCGATGAACCAACTTGTTCGGTAAACATGAGCATGCACAAACTCCGTTCCATACTCTTTTTCCAAGAAAGTGGCGCTTGCCATGATGAATATCAGAGATAAGAGCAGGATAAAAGGGAATTTACGGGAAAGAAAGTCTTTCATTGTTAAAAAGAACCGGGATTAAAATGAGGCATATAAATTCTCGGTTATTTTCTTAATGGCAATGCATTCCATTTCAATCAGCCAACCCGGGCGACATACCGGAGCCCATACCATTACCCGGGGAAGAGAAGGGCATACGGATTCCAGGTATTGAGAGACTTGCAATGCATCTCCGGTATCTCGTAAATAAATAATTAATTGAGCAACGTCTGACCAATCGGCTTCGGCTTCGACCAATAATGTCCGGATATTTTCCAATGTACGTTCGGTTTGTTTTCCGATATCGTAGGGATGAACTATATTTCCTTTATTATCTATGCTGGCTGTTCCGGAAATAAAAATATGACGTCGGTCTCCGTAGTCTACCGTTGTTCCCCGTTCGAAAGTGACTCCATATTCTGAGGTGGGATTCAAGTGAGTAGGAGCTTTTAGATAATTGATCTGTTTCCGGTGAATTCCTTCTATACCGTAAGCATCCATTAAAACCAATACGTTGGGATCTGTAAATTTCCCTTCTATACCGGTACTGGCAATATAATGGGTATTCTCGGTCAGGTTTTCTCTCCGGAAATATTCTTTACGGGCTTCTACCATTCCTTTGTAATGAATATCTACTCCCTGTACATAGATCCAGGTGCGTATGCAATTGTTTTTCAAATTGCCGCCATGATGATTTAATATTTTACAATAACGGTCGAAAATGAATTGGGTTTCTTTAAACTCATTTTTTTCCGGGAGATGTAATTGTGTATTATATAAATGTCGATAAGAAGTGTTTTGCATTACACGGGTACCGTCCGGATCGAGAGAAAGGTCATATCCTGTAACATAATAAACCCATAATGCGACTTTACTCCCGTCCAACGGCGGTTGCTGGACAATGGATACGGCCACTTTTTCTTCCTTATTTAAAAGGTGAACCTGATTGACGGCATCACTTACAAAATAACGTTTCCATATCGGTTGAGTATTTTGCAATTTGCCGAACCGACTTATTCGTTCGACAGCTGTTTCCAAGGATTTGAATTGGTCTTCCGTACCGGCAGACGGATCTTTAATCCTAAACATGACGTGCCCTTCCGTGGTTCCGTTTTCCGATTCAAAATAACTCAAATCGGCTGTAACATTTAAGTCTTCCCAATTGATTGCTGTATATTCCATAGGATATATAATTTATTATTGCTTTTTTGCGCCCGCTTCGATCCATTCTTCCAATAGCGTAATATCGTCTTTTTTTAAAGAAGATAATTTGGTATGATCATATTCGACGGAAGCAGCTTCTTTCAATACATTGACGATGAAACTCTCGGAAACATTTCCGGGCAGTACTCTCTTTTTGTCCGGATGAATCGTTGAAGGATAGTTGAATAGCATTTCGTAACTTTTCCCCGGAGTCAGATAAAGATTGGAAGCAGCCGATTCACTGCCGCCGTGACAGGTAATACATTGATTGAACAATTGATTCTGTAAACGTTCGTAATGAAGTAAGTTGAAAGTCAGCATACCGGTCCTTACCGTATCTTTACTTGTATCAATGTTTACTTCAGTGAATTTGTAAACTGTTTTTCGATTATTCAACAGGATTATTGCCATGGTTTTTGTTTCGGAAGGAACATGCGAAAAAGTTACTTTGATGGATTCTGTTTCCCGATTCGGTTTTTCCAAGGTTTTCTTTTTGATCGGATTTTCGGTATCTTCCCCATAAGCGGCCAATATGGCTTCGTATTCTTCCGGCCAGGCGTTGATGCCTTTAACGGAAATTTCTGTTTCGACCGTTATTCCTCCGAATTCTGTTTCTTTGGGATAGATATCTCCATCATCACAAGAAATATAAGAACATAGGAGTACACACGCAACAACGTACAGTTTAATAAGTTTCATTATTTTTCCGCTCAATTTACAGTTGATATATAAATGTTAAAATGAATATTGAAGCATTACAACAGCGCTGTGCATCGCCATTCCGTTGTCGTCTGAATCGCGATCGTATTGGGTATCATGCCCCCATCTTCCAATGTATTGATACATAGCCTGGAGTTTTAAATTGTAGTTTGAAAAGAAATAATTGAAACCTCCGGCCGGCATGTTGAGACTGCCGTCTTTATTGGTGCCGTTACGATCAAAGAAATCATATCGGCCCGTTAATTGCAATTTATTGTTTATGAAGTAGCCGGCTTGAACATAGCCGCCGATTGAAGTGAAGTTTTTTGCATCTTGCATTCGCTTGGTCCAGTTCATTTGAAATAAATAAGCTTCTGCCGATAAATACAGACGATCTTTCAACCAGGCAAACTCGAAACCGGCCCTCAAATCATCGCTGCTTTCGTCTTGTGCTTCTACATTCCAACTCCCGGAAAGAGCAAACAATAATTTATTGTTATGCAAGTCGTCCGGATTGCCTTGATGAGAAGGCATGACACCCCTTGGCTGAAAAGCGATCCGACCGGCATACAATAAAGAAGGAATATTCTTATGATCATCACTCGTTGTCTTGGTAGCATCGTTTACACCGATTCCGGTTCCGTTAAAGATACCTACCTGGTATCCCCATTTTTCTTTTAGCAATCCATGTAACTGAATACCCAGATCAAAACCGGTAGCGATATTCGGTTTGGTGGCATTCAGGGATTTATTTACATTCACTCCCGTAGTCAGCGAGGAGGGAAGCACCGGAAAGAGGGTTTCTCCCAAGGTAACCAGATATGCTTGATTGAAGGGAGTCTTGAACTTTCCTGCTCTCAGTCGAACTTCATCTTTCAGATTCAGATCGAACCAAGCTTGTTGGAGTAAGGCTCCGCCGCTTTGAGCCGCATTCAGGGCGAAATTAAAGGTCACTTTTTCAAATGCCTTTCCGGAAAATCCGATAATGGCATTGGGTATGGCAAATCCGCTGTTTGCCACTTTATCCTGATCGGCTAAATTCAGTCCTTCATCATCGTAATAATTAAATTTTCCGCAGACCTGTACCAAAGCATACGGTTTAAAAAGGAAATCGCCCGACTTGGTTTGAAATCCGAAACCTTTTTTACCTGCCAGCGGAACAACGTCACTTTCCATGTATTTATCGTCTAGTCCGCTTTCTTGAGCATTTGCTGTCAATAACAGTAAGTTTACTGACATTAAAATCATAATTCGTTTAAATAAGATATTCATTCGGTTTAAAGTATTAGTTCATAATGTTTCCAAAAACAGAATAAGCGCTTGCCGGTCTTCCTTACTCATTCTTCTGAATAATTCCCTGGATACGGCTCCTTCGCCTCCGTGCCACATAATTGCTTCTGTAAGGTTGCGGGCTCTGCCGTCATGTAAAAAATGAGTATGCCCGTTCACTACATCTTGCAAGCCGATACCCCACAAAGGAGTGGTTCGCCATTCGCATCCGAATGCCAATCCGGCCGATAAATGGTCGTCTAACTCCGGCCCCATATCATGCAGTAAAAAGTCGGAATAAGGATGAATTACCTGATTGGTCAACCACGGAAGCCGTGTTCCGTTCAGTAGGATAGGAGCATCCGATCGGGTATGCAAGGTCGGTAAATGACATAAATCGCATTTTGCTTTATAGAAGTTTTCTTCTCCTTTTTTTACTTCCTTATGATTTACCAACCGGCGAGCCGGTACTCCCAAGCAGTGCATGTAAAGATCTACCTTTTCCATTTCTTCGGTTGAGATTTCGATTCCGTGTAATCCGTGGGGACATTGTGCTTGTCCTGCACAAACTTCTTCCGGATACCGGTCATTGGTCACTCCCAAGTCGGAAGAAAATCCCAGTTCTACCGTTAAATCCAAATGGTTTGCTTTGTTTCCTCCCACACCGATTTTTCGGACGCCTTTTTCCGTTACATAGTTCAAGCGACCGCTGATACCGTATTCCGGATAATTACTTTGCGCTGCTACCTTTTTCAATTCGGTTTCGCTGAGCGCCATGATTTGTCCCATTCCCACATGGCGGAGGGGGATCCGAACACTGATATATAAATCTTCGGGACGGATGCTGTCCGAATACCATTCGCCGATTGAATAGTGAGGAGTTTGCAATGAATACTCTTCTCCGTCCGGAAAGCGGAACGTTTCTTCCGTAAATGTCACTTTTAATTTTCCTTCCGCTTGCGATCCGACAATTGCCTGATCATGCAATACCCTTCCGTATTGCCGGAAATAGCCTCCGTCTTTGCGGGTAATGTAAATTAAAATAGAAGAAAATCCCGTCTTACCCGATCCTCCGTCCGAAAAAAGCGTAGGTAACGTTTTTCCTGCATTGTTGTGGCAACTTCCGCAGGAATACCCTCCGTATATCGGTCCCAATCCTCCGGTAGAAGGGTTATCGCTGCTTTCCCGGGGATCATCATACAACAGGTCTCCGTCGCTGAACAGGGTTTTCAGGTCTCCGGTTACCCAAGAAGCCTCAGTGTCGTAAGCTCGTCCGGAAGAAGAAAAGACAGTGGCCGTTCCGGCCGATAATTCTTTGTAATTGGCAGGAGTTCCGTCCGGCTTCAGAATGATTTTATCATCAATGGCTTCTTCGCACGATATCAGGAGAATGCCTGTAAAAAGCATAAACACACAAGACCGAAAAACGGTCTTGCATGTTTTTTGCTTTTCTAGAGCCCTCCTTTTTACTTGTCGGACTATAGTCATAACGAATTATTTATTAATCAACAAATAAAGCTTTCAGTTTTTCTAATGATTTATTCAAATCGGAAAGTACTTCCATGGCATTTGTTATTTCTTCGGCTTTATCCAAATTATTTCGGAAAGGGTAGGGGATATCCCGGATCGCCTTTCTGGCGGCTGCAATTCCTTCTTTTACTTCCGTATCCAATGCCGAATTTTTGGATTTTACATAAGCCGACAGGCTGGAGGATTCTTTCCGGCTACCTTCGGGGCCTCCCAAATAGGAGTTTTCAATGCTGATGATATTATCTTCGTAGTCGTCCAACGAATTCCAACTGTACCAGGATTCTACTGCAAATACATCTTGTTCCCGATATGGATTACCGATTTTTTGATCACCCACTTCATTCGCAATATTCATCAACCCATTTTCTATAATTGCATTAATTACTGCATTTTGTGTTTTGTACTTAGATGAATAGATGTTGGGGTTTTTCATGATATTGGCATATCCGTCATTTTCGTAAGAAACCACGAGTTCCCGTTCTTCAACCCATTCGGAATCTTTATTTGAAATACCTTCCGTACCTTTCCATTCTGCCCATAAACGTATTGTATCATCAAGCAACGCTTTGGTGATGGCTAATATATATTGTTTTTGGCGTTCAGTGATCGTTGATGCCGTTTTGGGTTTTCCATCCGTAAAGATCAGGAATTCGATGGTATGAAATCCGCATTCGTCTTGAGCGAATACCTTTTCTTCCAAGTCTACATTACTGTTTAATACTGCATTGATATTAACACTATTCAAAGGCCAGGAATCCAAGTGCGGATCCAACGAAAAGTCGGTGGCAGGGCCGTAAAGAAATCCCTCGCTTAACTCCCAAGGTCTGCGGGCATTTCTCCACGCTTCACACGCGGCATCCAGTTGAGCCTGTGTTCCGCCGTTTTCCTCATCACAAAAAGCTTCTACAGCATCCATCAGAGCCCAAACTTTGTTTTTCATATCCGTATAGGTTGGAACTACCGTTATATCGATATAGTCCTCAATCATCGCGGATTTTATCGGATCTTTTTCAATTTCCGGATCAACATCGTCATCATCGTCACTGCACGCCGGAGTAAAAAGCATTACCGAGCAGCAAAACAAACTAAGTAATAAAAATCTTTTCTTGTTCATCATTTGTACTGTTATTTGATTAATCTGATTTATTTTTGAAAGAACCAAGCTACATAAGCGAGTCCCAGCGAAAATGTATTTTCTTTATTGAAGTTGCCCGTGTCTATTCTTCTGTGAGAAAAGTCCCCTTTAGCTACCAGATTGGGAAGGATGTAGTAATTCACTCCTACGGTAAACATATCTACTTTATAGCGAGGATCGGCTACCATACTTTTTTCCGTATCTTCCATGGAATTGTGGTATTCGTACCGCACAAAAGGGAAAACAGTTGCTTTATGATCGAAAAAAGCGCCTACATTGTATCCTGCTTCCACTCCGTAAGTCAGTGCATTTTTGGCAACCGGTGTCCGGGCGAATCCGAGCGATTTCGGAAGACCTGCATTTACTTTACTGATTTGCTGGCTTTGGCTCAGGTTGCCGTATATTATATTTCCTCGGGCAATTATATCCCGACTTTTATATTGTGCATCTGCCGATATTAAGGTTACGGCCCCTTTTATTCCTTTCATCCGGGAAGGATTGGACGCATTTTTACCCGTTTCCGGTGCATAATATCCCGAAATGCCGAGACGAGTGTTCTTAATTCCTTCGTATTCCACTCTTCCGGCAAAGGCCGGATTGGTCATTCCGGAGATTTCAAATTTTGTCTGACGCCCGTTTTTAATCCAGTTTTCTCTGTCGAATCCGTTTGGATCCAATCCGTTGACAACCATTGCTTCATAGTTGAAATGCCGGAATTTCCCCAATAAAGCCAACCCGGTTTCATGCCAAGTAGAAGGCAGCAAAGTGGTTTCTCCTTCGGGCCGGGTCGTGCCGAAAAAATGGATTGGTTCGTGATGGCTATTGGTTAAGCCTACCGGAACGATCATGTGACCGGCTCGTATTGCAAAAGCATTCGAAAATATTTTTGTAATATGAAATTGTTCCAACGCTACTTCTCCTCCTTTTTCAATTTCGGTTTCATATTCTCCTCCTTCCGTGTATTCATGCTCCAATCCGGAACCGGTACCTCCGTATTCGAATTCTATTTCCGACGAAAGAATAATGGAAGGCGAAAATTTATAATCAAAAGCTACGATAAAACGAGGAATCGATATTTCGGAACGGGAATCCCGAGGTGATCCTTTTCCTTCTCCTCCAAAACGGTACGGACCGTATTGTTTTTGTTGGAAGAGCATTTCACCGTATCCGCCCATCCGCACTTTATCAAAAGCATAGTCTTTTGAAACGGAACTGTAGGTGGCTGTGTCTGAATTATTAACTTGAGAATAGGCAAGGCCGGAATGAAAAACAATCATACAGAATAAAAGAAAAGCAATCTTTCTCATTTAATCTTTTTTTAGAAACTTTTGCAAAAGTATGGTGAAGTCCGGTACCGGACAATCGCTATTTTATGTGATTTTTTTATCGGTTCTTTTCCCAACAAATAGGGATAGGGGAAGAATATCCGGAGATTTTGAAATAATATTGTACCTTTGACGGGATTTTTTTTGAGGTATAAACAAAAAACACTAAAAATG
>DAIQOU010000111.1:0-11149 GCA_036787725.1 Bacteroidales bacterium | reverse complement strand
TAGAAAATTTTAATAATTTTGTAACTATAAACAGCATTTTAAATAGTAGAAACAATGAATGGGAACGATGTAATAACAATATATTGTAAAAACAATAAAGAATACAGAAACTTTCCGGCAGGGATAAGCTTATTGGAAATATATAACCGGTTGGATGTAAGACTTCCTTTCCTTTTGACATGTGCTAAAGTGAATAATAAAACGGAATCTCTTAATTTTCGCTGTTATTCTTCGAAGGATGTAGAGTTTTTGGATGTCCGGGATGCTTCGGGGATGAGGGCCTATGTCCGCTCCCTATGCTTTGTTTTGTCCAAAGCGGTTCGGGAACTTTTTCCGGGAACGGATGTATTGATTGAATTTCCGATATCCAAAGGATACTATTGTGAATTAACTTCTACCAAAAACGTAAAAGCAGAAGATATTCTGGCAATAAAAAAACGAATGCAGGAAATCATCGATCTGAATCTTCCGTTTGAAACGAAATCCGGTCAAACCGACGAAATCGTTAAGTTATTTCGAACTCACGGAATGGAAGCAAAAGCCGCGTTGCTGGAAACAGCGGGTAAAGTATACAGCACTTATAATATGTTGGGAGAACACATTGATCATTACTACGGCGCGCTTCTTCCTTCCTCCGGACAAATTTATTTGTTCGAATTGGAAAGATATGAAGACGGCTTGTTGCTTCGGGTTCCGAATATGAATGCTCCCCTCGAATTGCAACCTTATATAAAGCAAGATAAAATGATGGCTGTATTCAAAGAGCACATGGAACTGCAACGCGTATTGGGGATGTCGAATGTAGGAGATCTGAATAAAGCTCACAGTTCGGGAATGGTTCCTGCTCTGATCAAAGTGGCAGAAGCCCTGCAGGAAAAAATCATCGCTCAAATAGCCGAAAAAATAGCCGAAAAATACAATGAGGGAGTAAGGGTTGTACTTATCTCCGGACCGTCTTCTTCCGGAAAAACTACGTTTTGCAAACGATTGCAAATCCAATTAATGACCAATAAAATAAGTCCCATAAGCATTTCGTTGGATGATTATTATGTCAATCGGGTAGATACTCCCCTTTTAGGAAATGGAGAATACGACTTCGAGTCCTTGTATGCAATCGATCTGAAACTCTTTAATGAAGACCTGAAAGAAATATTGAAAGGAAAAAAAGTCGCGCTTCCGACTTATGATTTCACCATCGGAGAACGGGTATATCGCGGGAACTCCATTCAGTTGAAAGAAAATTCCGTATTGATTATGGAAGGAATTCATGCGTTGAATCCCGATCTGCTTCCGGAGATAGACCCCGATACGACTTTCAAAATTTATGTTTCTGCATTAACAACGATTTCGTTGGACGATCACAATTGGATTCCCACCACCGACAACCGATTGATTCGAAGAATTGTGAGAGACTATCAATTCCGAAAATATTCGGCAAAAGAAACGATTGCCCGTTGGCCGCACGTCCGGGAAGGAGAAGATAAATGGATATTTCCTTACCAGGAAAATGCCGATGTGATGTTTAATTCGGCTATGTTGTACGAACTGGCTGCACTCAGAAGATATGCAGAGCCCATTCTATCCGAAGTATTGCCGCGCGACCCGGAATTTGCAGAAGCATACCGACTAATGAAATTTTTAAGATACTTTACTTACATTGATATAGCGGAGTTACCGAATACCTCTTTACTAAGGGAATTTTTAGGAGGCAGCAGTTTTAGTTATTAGAAAAAACTATTTACTATCTTTGTAACATTACCGAATAATTTGCGTTTTGAATGATTAAGCAACAACTAAGTCAAAAGCAACAGCAAAAACTCTCACCATTACAAATTCAACAAATAAAAATGTTGGAATTGAATACTCTTGAATTGGAAAACAGGGTAAATCAAGAGTTGGAAGAAAATCCGGCATTGGAAGAAGGAGGGGAAGATACTCCCGAAACGGAAGAACTGCACGAAGAAAATTTCGATTCTAATGAAAGAGAGGCTGCGGAAGATTTATCATTAGGAGATTATTTGAGAGAAGAAGACATTCCCGATTTCAGATTCAATACAAATACAAAAGAAAACTCCAGAGAAGACATCCCCTTTTCGGAAGGAGAATCTTTTCAAGAATATATGCTGGATCAGCTTCGTTTAAGAAACTTATCGAAAGACGAATTTAGGATAGGCAGTTACATCATCGGCAACATTGATGAAGATGGTTATCTGCGCCGTAATTTAGTATCTATCTCCGACGATCTGGCATTCCGGTACGGCATGGAAGTTCCCGTGGCGGAAATAAAAAAAATATCGGACGTTATAAAAGAGTTAGACCCTCCCGGCATAGCGGCATCCGACCTCCAAGAGTGCTTGTTGTTGCAACTCAAAAGAAAAGAATGGACGGAAAATCGCAAAAGAGCCATTGATATCCTCACGAATTACTTCAATGAATTTTCAAAAAAACATTATGATAAGATCAAGAAAGCCCTGAATATAGACGAACCGGAATTAAAAGACGCGTTAAAAGAAATTATGACTTTGAATCCCAAGCCGGGGAATACGTGGGAAAGTAATTTGCAATCAAAAATGTCGCAGGTAATTCCCGATTTTATTGTGGAGGTAGTTGCCGGCGAACCGATAGTTTCCATGGCGGATCAACATCTTCCAGAGTTAAAAGTCAGCCGGGAATATGTAGATATGTTTAATGATTATTCAAAAAACAAGTCCAATCAATCAAAAGAAAAAAAGGAAACGTTGTTTTTTGTAAAACAAAAACTGGATGCAGCCAAATGGTTTATCGATGCTGTAAAACAAAGACAAAATACATTGCTCGATACGATGAAAGCGATTGTCCATATTCAACGCGATTTTTTTATTTCCGGAGAAGAGGTAGATTTGAAACCCATGATATTAAAAGACGTAGCGTCTTTAAGCGGATACGATATTTCTACCATTTCAAGGGTGAGCAACAGTAAGTATGTACAAACCGATTTCGGAGTGTACTCATTGAAATATTTTTTTTCCGAATCCCTGTATAATGAATCCGGAGAGGAAGTTTCCACCAAAGAAGTGAAAGCAATCCTGAAAGAATGCATTGAAAGAGAAGATAAACACAAGCCTTTGACTGATGACGCATTAGTAAAAGAACTCAAGGAAAAAGGATATGCTGTGGCCCGTCGAACCATTGCCAAATACAGAGAACAGTTAGGAATCCCGGTGGCCCGGCTCAGAAAAGAGATTTAACAAACAATCTCAAGGTTGTTATTTTTTATATTAATCAATTAAAAATTAAGTGTATGGTATTTCCCGATGAATTAAAGTATACCCGAGATCATGAATGGATCCGTATAGAAGGAGAGATCGGATGGATAGGAATCACCGATTATGCTCAAAATGAACTGGGTGAAATTGTATTTGTTGATGTAGAAACCCAAGGTGAAATGTTGGCAAAAGGAGAAGTTTTCGGATCAATCGAAGCGGTTAAAACCGTATCGGATCTGTTAATGCCTGTCAGCGGAGAAGTGCTGGAACTGAATGAAGTATTGGAAGAAAAACCGGAGTTGGTGAACCAAGATGCTTATTTGGAAGGTTGGATTATAAAAGTAAAAATATCGGACAGCTCCGAAACCGACGCATTACTTTCTGCGTCTGAATACCGTTCATTCATCGGAAAATAAATTAATCTATGTTGAAACCAATAGTCAGTATAATCATGGGAAGCACCTCTGATCTTCCCATCATGGAAAAAGCGGCCAAAGTATTGGACGACTTCGAAATTCCTTTTGAAATGAATGCTTTATCAGCTCATCGGACTCCGGAAGAGGTGGAACGATTTGCCAAAGGGGCCAAAGAAAGAGGTATTCGGGTCATTATCGCCGCTGCCGGAATGGCTGCCCACCTACCGGGAGTAATCGCATCCATGACCACATTGCCGGTAATCGGTGTTCCCATCAATTCCTCGTTAGATGGGATGGATGCTCTTCTTGCCATCGTTCAAATGCCGCCGGGAATCCCCGTTGCAACGGTAGGTATCAATGGAGCGATGAATGCCGGGATCCTGGCGGTCCAATTGCTGGCACAAGGAATGCCCGAACTGAATGATAAGCTGGTGACATTTAAAGAAGAGTTGAAAAAAAAGATTGTCCAAGCAAACAAAGATCTTTCTTCTGTAAATTACAAATTCAAAACCAATTAAATAGTATGTGCTTTCCGGAAATTATTTTCGGAAAATAATGATATTCTTACGATGAACTTGTTTAATTACAAAAAAAGGGATTCTTGGCTTGTAAGCATAGGGGATACCCCCATGGGAGGAAAAAATCCCATTCGAATCCAATCCATGACCAATACTTCTACATTGGATTCCACGGGAAGTATTCTGCAATGCATGAGAATCATTGATGCGGGAGGAGAGTATGTTCGACTCACGGCTCAGGGAGTAGCCGAAGCCCGTAACCTGAAAAATATACGAGACGGATTACGTGCCAAAGGATACTCCACTCCCTTGATTGCGGACATTCATTTTAATCCGAAAGCAGCTGAAACAGCAGCCGAAATAGTGGAAAAAGTACGGATCAATCCCGGAAATTTCGTTTCGGGAGCAAAGCATTTCCGAGTTAATTTCTCGGATGAAGAATATCAAAGTGAAATAGAAAAAATACGGGAGCGTTTGCTCCCTTTCTTAAAAACTTGCAGAACACATAACACGGCGATCCGCATCGGAGTGAATCACGGATCCCTTTCCGACCGTATTATGAGCCGATATGGAGACACTCCGGAAGGAATGGTTGAGTCGTGTATGGAGTTTTTAAGGATCTGTATAGAAGAAGATTTTTCAAATGTCGTTATTTCCATTAAGGCATCCAATACATCAGTGATGGTGCGGACCGTTCGACTAATGGTGCAGGAAATGGAAAAGGAAAAGATGGCATTCCCCATTCATTTGGGAGTAACCGAAGCCGGAGATGGAGAAGACGGACGAATCAAATCCGCAGTAGGAATCGGCTCTTTATTATGGGAAGGAATAGGAGATACCATTCGTGTTTCATTGAGTGAGGATCCGGAAAAGGAAATTCCGGTTGCCAAATTGTTGGCGGATTATGTGGAAAAGGCACAACATCCCTTTATTGAAGGAAAAGTTTTTCCTTCGTATGATCCCATTCATCCAACCCGAAGAACCACCATCCCGGTTGACAAAATAGGAGGTGAATCTGTTCCGATCGTAATCTCGACCGGATCTCATGATAAAAGCGATGCTTCGCTATCGAAGTCTGTTGCCGATTATTTATATATCGGAACCAAAGATCCCGAAAGTTTTCCCGAAACAAAAAAACTGATTATAGACCGGTCCGCTTATAAAGCCGGAAAAAACCGCTATCCTCTTTTCAGAAAGGATGAAACGAATCTGATTAAAGAACATGACACCGTTAAGTTTTTGATGATTCATTATGCGGAGTGGGATGACCGGATCGAGTCAATTCTAAAACAAGACAACCGCATAGTCATTATAATAAAAGCCCAAACCACTCCCGGGATTGGAGAACAAAAAGCGTTTATTCATCGCTTGATGAATGCCGGAATAACCAATCCGGTAATCCTTTACCGAAAATATAATGAACCGGATCCCACTTCTTTTCAGGTCAAAGCAGGAGCTGATTGTGGAGCCTTCTTTTTGGATATGATGGCAGACGGGATTTTTTTAGATAATGAGGCTTCCTCCGGAAAAGCCACGGAAGACTGTGCTTTCGGGATTTTACAGGCAACCGGCCGAAGAATCAGTAAAACAGAATATATCTCTTGCCCAAGCTGTGGAAGAACTTTATTCGATTTGCAAACCGCTATTCGAAAAGTAAAGGCAGCGACGTCTCATCTGAAAGAATTGAAAATCGGAATTATGGGCTGTATTGTAAACGGTCCGGGTGAAATGGCTGATGCCGATTACGGATATGTGGGAGCCGGAAAAAACAAGATCTCATTGTATAAAGGAAAAATGTGTATTGAAAAGAATATCCCGGAAGAAGAAGCAGTGGAACGACTGATTGATTTGATTAAGAAAAATGGGGACTGGAAAGAGATTACTTAAGCTTTATATTTTCATTAAAGCTGTACGGTTTCGAAAATATTCGTGTATATTTGTAATTAAATACAATGTGAATAGTGGGATTTTTCTAAAATAATGAAGATGAAAAAGATAAAGTTTTTAATGTTAACCGGACTGTTTTACTTACTTTTATTGCCTTCTTGTGACTCAAAAAAAATACCGGAAGAGAATCAAGTCTCCTTTGACTCCATAAAGATAGCAGAAACCTATCATTTATTTAATGATTCCACCAAACCGAATTGTAATTTGTCTATCAATTTTACATTCCCCATTCAATATAAGGATCCGGAAGTATTGAAAGCAATACAGAATATCTTTGTAAAAGGATATTTTGGAGACATCTACGATCAAAAAACGCCTCAAGAAGCAGTAAAGTTCTATAAAGAAGAATATTTGAACAATTACAAAAACCTGGAAAACAACTATGAGGAAGAACTGCAATTCAGGGGATTGGAAGAGGATGATAATCCCGCTTATTTCTCCTATTATGAAAATTCATCCAATAGTATTGTTTTTAATAAGGCTAACATCTTAACATTTACGGTTGATTATAACGACTATACCGGTGGGGCACACGGTTCTCATATACTGTCTGCTTTTGTAATTGATCTGGAATCCGGAGTTTTATTGACGGAAGAAGATATTTTTTACGAGAACAGTATCGATAAAATTAGTCAACTCCTGTTGTTTAAGATCATGAAAGAAAACGAAGTAGACAGCATAAAAGACCTGGAGTATTTAGGATATGACATAAATGCCATTATTCCCAACAATAACTTCGTAGCGGATGAAAAAGGGTTGACTTATTACTTCAATCAATATGAAATTGCACCCTATGTATTGGGAACAATCAAAGTATTTCTTCCTTATGAAGAGATCGGACTGTATATGCAAAAAGAAGGACCTTTAGCTTTATTAGCCGGAGTTTGATGTTATGATTAACAGTATAGAAAAATATTTTCCGGAAATAACAACGGAACAACGGATCCAATTCTCCGAGCTCGGAGATTTATATACCGACTGGAACAGTAAGATTAATCTTATCTCCAGAAAAGATATCGAAAATTTATATGAACGACATATACTCCATTCATTGGGTATTGCTCAGGTTATTCGTTTCAAAGATAAGTCCGAAATAATGGATGTGGGTACGGGAGGAGGTTTTCCGGGAATCCCGTTGGCTATCTTGTTTCCTGAAGTAACTTTTTATTTGATCGACAGCATCGGAAAAAAAGTGAAAGTCGCACAAGAGATTGCTTCTCACATCGGACTTCGAAACGTTCAATGCACACACGGTCGGGTCGAGGAAGAAAAAAGAAAGGTGGATTTTGTTGTCAGCCGGGCGGTAATGCCTCTACCCGATCTGGTAAAAGCGTCCAAAAAAAACATTAAACAAGAACAAAAAAACGGACTCCCCAACGGGTTCCTTTGTTTAAAGGGAGGGGATTTACAACAGGAGTTAAAACCCTATAAGAAAATTGTAACCGTATATGAGTTGACAGATTATTTTACGGAGCCGTTTTTTGAAACGAAAAAAGTCGTATACCTTCCGGCTTAGCTTATTAACTTTCGATCGTATGATCGTGTAATAATCTCCAATATGCAAATAAAAAGATTTGAGTTTAATCCCATTGCCGAAAATACATATGTAGTATACGATCAAACAAAAGAAGCCGTTGTTATTGATTGTGGGGTATATACAAACCGGGAGAAAGAACTGTTCAACCGGTTTATTCAAGAAAACGGACTGACAATAAAGCATTCTTTGTTCACTCACCTCCATTTCGATCATATTTTTGGTCTTGCTTTTATATATGATACATTTGGTTTATCTCCGGAATACAATAAAAAGGAAGAGATTATTCCTACATTAGCGCAACAAGCAGGTTTCTTTGGAATGAATGTAGAGGATCGGGTCATACCCGCCGGAAAATACTTGCAAGAAGGAGATTCCGTCTTGTTTGGAGATAGTGAGTTCAAGACGATAGAAGTGCCGGGACATTCACCGGGAAGCATTTGTTTTTATTCGGCGGCCCACGCCTGCCTGTTCTCCGGAGATGTTGTTTTTCGCGGAAGCATAGGCAGAACAGATTTATGGGCAGGTGATTATGACCAATTGATCACAGGAATAAAAGATAAAATTTTGATTTTACCGGAAGAAACAGCGGTGTATCCGGGACATGGTTTGGTGACGACTGTGAGATATGAGAAGAACAGCAACCCTTTTTTACAATAAATATAGAATCGCCATGAATACAGAAGAATTTGCTTACCGTCACATCGGAATATCGGAAGAAGATATTCAAAGAATGTTGAAAATAATAGGAGCTTCAAGTTTGGAAGAATTGATTGGGCAAACTATTCCTGCTAATATTCGATTACCAAAAGAACCGGAATTACCGGAGGCCGTGACGGAAAGAGAATATGCAGAACACATTTCGGAATTAGCTTCCAAAAATGAAGTTTATACTTCTTATATCGGAATGGGTTGGTACGATACGGTTACACCGGCCCCTATTCTGCGAAATGTATTCGAAAATCCTTGTTGGTACACTTCTTACACTCCTTATCAGGCCGAAATTTCTCAGGGCAGATTGGAGGCGTTACTCAATTTTCAAACAATGGTCTGTGATCTGACGGGACTTCCTCTCTCCAATTGCTCTTTGTTGGATGAGGCCACTGCTGCCGCAGAAGCAATGACGATGTTATTCAGAACCGAGAATAAAGGGAAAGAAACCAAGAATGTTTTTTTTGTAGATAAAAACATTTTCGAATCCACTTGGTGTGTTCTCCAAACCCGTGCTTTACCGCAGGGAATCGAATTGCAAAAAGGAGATTACAAAAATATGCAACCTTCCGAACGTATGTTTGGAGCACTGATCCAATATCCCAATGCCGATGGCAGTGTGGAAGATTACCGGACCTTTGCCGATAAACTGAAATCTTCCGGGATTCGTTTGGCAGTAGCTGCCGACCTGTTGGGATTGGTATTACTGACGCCTCCGGGAGAATGGGGTGCAGATGTGGTAGTCGGAAGTACGCAACGGATGGGAATTCCCATGTATTGCGGAGGTCCTTCTGCCGGATACATGGCGGTTAAAGAAGAATATAAAAGAGTCATTCCCGGCCGGGTGATCGGTATCTCAAAGGATGCTTACGGCAAAAAAGCGTTGAGAATGGCTTTACAAACCCGAGAACAACACATTAAGAGAGAAAAGGCAACTTCCAATATTTGTACGGCTCAGGCATTATTGGCAACGATGGCCGGATTTTATGCAGTCTATCACGGACCTCAAGGATTAAAGAACATAGCGCTCCGGATTCACGGATTGACGGGCTTCTTAGCTTCTGAATTGAATCGGCTGGGATATCAACAATTGAATCAATACTATTTCGACACCTTGAAGTTCAAGCTCCCGGAAGATGTATCAATCGATGAATTAAGAGAAATTGCATGGGAATGCCGAGTTAATTTGAGGTATTTCGAAACCGGAGAAGTAGGGATCAGTATAGATGAAACCACCTTACCGGATGATATCGGTATTTTATTATATATCTTTGCTTCAGCTCGAAAAACAGACTATCTGCCGGAAACGGAAATCACAGGAAAAATAACATTGCCTGCCGAACTGCAAAGGAAAACTCCCTTCCTCACTCACGAGGTTTTTAATTCCTATCATACCGAAACGGAATTGATGAGATATATTAAACGGCTCGAAAGAAAAGATATTTCATTGGCTCACTCCATGATCTCTCTGGGCTCCTGTACCATGAAATTAAATGCGGCTTCGGAACTGATTCCGTTGAATGATCCGCGGTTAACCAACATCCATCCTTATGCTCCGGAAGAACAGATGGAAGGATATTTGGAGATTTTCGAAAATCTGAGTGATTACTTGGGAGAAATAACCGGCTTGCCGGGAGTCTCTTTACAACCCAACTCCGGAGCGGCCGGAGAATATGCCGGACTCATGGTGATCCGGGCTTATCTGCAATCGATCGGACAAGGTCATCGGAATATAGTACTGATTCCGATGTCGGCACACGGCACCAATCCGGCGAGCGCCATTCAGGCCGGCTTCCAACCGGTCACGGTTAATACCGACGAAAACGGAAATACCGATTGGAATGATCTGAAAGAGAAAGCAACGGAACATAAAGATGCATTGGCAGCATTAATGATTACTTATCCCTCTACTCACGGAATTTTCGAAACCCGCATTACGGACATGTGCCGGATCATTCATGAGAACGGAGGACAAGTATATATGGACGGAGCCAATATGAACGGACAGGTGGGATTGACTTCTCCGGGTTTCATTGGCGCCGATGTTTGCCATCTGAATTTACACAAAACATTTGCCGGACCGCATGGAGGAGGAGGCCCCGGAGCCGGACCGATTTGTGCGGCACAGCATTTAATTCCTTTTTTACCGGAACACCCGGTTTCGGGAGGAAGTTTGAATACAGTGTCGGCAGCCCCGTTCGGCAACGCGGGAATATTACCCATCACCTACGGATACATTCGAATGATGGGAAGCAAAGGATTGACCCAAGCCACCCGCATTGCCATTCTGAGCGCCAATTACTTGGCAGCTCGTTTACAAGAGGCATACGGAATTGTTTATAAAGGAGAACAAGGCAGGGTAGGACATGAACTCATCTTGGAATGCCGAAAGATTAAAGAACTGTCCGGGATCACAGAAACAGATATTGCCAAGCGATTGATGGATTACGGCTTTCATGCTCCGACCCTCTCTTTTCCGGTACACGGCACATTGATGGTAGAGCCTACCGAAAGTGAAAGTTTGAGGGAATTGGACCGGTTTGCGGAAGCAATGCTTTCCATTCGGAAAGAAATCGACCAAATCATCAACGGAGAGGAAGATCCAAAAGACAATGTGTTGATGAATGCTCCTCACCCCGAATATGAAGTCTGTGCGGATAATTGGAAACATCCTTATCCGAGAAGCAAGGCGGCTTATCCGTTGGATTATGTACAAGAAAACAAATTTTGGATCCGGGTAGCGAGAGTAGATAACGCTTATGGAGACCGAAATCTGAT
>DAIQOU010000599.1:0-3030 GCA_036787725.1 Bacteroidales bacterium | reverse complement strand
AGAAAACAAAAAAATGGTTTCAGGTGTTTTAGGGAAGGAAATTCCTTTTTAAATCACATCTGATCATCATGAGATTTTTTAAAAAGCTTCAAAAAGAGTACAGGACAAAAAACACCACTCAAAAATCAAGCGCACTTGAGTTACTTAAATACATTGGTCCGGGCTTATTGGTGACAGTCGGTTTTATAGACCCGGGAAATTGGGCATCTAATTTTGCCGCCGGTTCCGGATTTGGCTACGCCTTGTTATGGATAGTTACTCTTTCAACGATCATGCTGATCATTCTTCAGCATAATGTTGCCCATTTGGGAATTGTTACCGGGCTTTGCCTTTCGGAAGCCGCCAACAAATACCTTCCCCGAGCAGGGTCCCGCTTCATTCTTTGGTCTGCCATGGGAGCCTCTGTCTCTACCTCTCTCGCCGAAATATTAGGAGGAGCCATCGCTTTAAATATGCTTTTCGACATTCCCATCAAGATCGGAGCCATATTGGTAACTGTCTTTGTATCTGTAATGATGTTTTCAAGTTCATATAAAAAAATAGAACGTTACATAATCGCTTTTGTCTCTTTAATTGGTCTTTCCTTCATTTATGAACTCTTTTTGGTAGATATCGATTGGGGTTCGGCTGCTAAGGCCTGGGTGATACCCTCCATTCCGCAAGGGAGTATTCTCATTATTATGAGTGTTTTGGGCGCAGTAGTAATGCCCCATAATCTTTTTTTACACTCTGAAATAATACAAAGCAGGGAATGGAATTTGAAAGATGAAAAAGTAATTAAGAAGCAATTAAAATACGAATTCTATGATACACTTTTTTCCATGGGTATCGGATGGGCGATTAACAGTGCCATGATTCTACTCGCCGCATCGGTATTTTTTAAGCAAGGAATGGCAGTCGATGATTTACAACAAGCCAATTCTTTATTGGAACCTCTCTTAGGAAAAAATGCAGGGATTATCTTTGCCCTTGCTCTGTTATTCGCCGGAATTTCATCCGGTATGACTTCCGGTATTGCAGCCGGATCCATATTTGCAGGGATGTATAATGAACCCTACAATTCAAAAGACATTCATTCTCGTACAGGAGTTTTTATTTCATTGGGAACAGCCCTTCTTATCTTATTTTTTATAAACGATCCGTTTCGGGGACTCATTATATCACAAGCTATTTTAAGCATACAACTGCCGATAACCATCTTTTTGCAAATTCATTTGACTTCATCAAAAAAAATAATGGGTAAATACGTCAATGCAACTTCTACCAAATGGCTACTTTATCTTATTGCGAGCATTGTCAGTTTATTAAATCTGTTATTATTTATCGGTTTCTTCACAGATATCGGTATTGGATAGTCCCACAATTTTTATTTAATTAATAAAGTGAAAAAATAAAAACAAAATCAAGAATTAAAACGTTTTATTAAATGAATAACAAAAAATATTAAATTGGATGGAAAGCGCTGTTTGTAATTAACCAAAAATTATTGTTCAACAAAAATGAAATACACAAAAAACATTTCTCCGGTTCTTATTTATATAAAAATAACTCATTAAGAATGAATGCAAAACGAACTTTATTAAAAAAGTACGTTATCTTCTTTACCTCACTTTTAAATCCGAACTGAATTTTCACATATGCTAAAAAACAATATAAATGTCCAAAAACAGTATAAATACCATACTGAAAGGAAGAAAGACTTCGTTATTATATACAAACAACCCAACTGTTCCCATCAGGGAATTGGACCAAATATAAATATAGTGTATAAACATCTTAATTTTGAATAATATGAAGAAAGTAATTGCGATTTTAACACAAAAAGGAGCGTTAAGCAGTGACATACATTACAATACAAAAGTAAATATATTCAAATTGGAAGATGAAAAAGTAATAGAGTATGAAAGCCTCAAACTGGATAATAATGAATACGTCCATTTTTCATTATTAATGAAACTAAAAAAAGTAAACCTTTTATATGCCAATACAATCAACAATGAATTAAAAAACATGCTGAAAAAATCGGGAATTATTACAAAATGTAAAAACGAATTTACTAACGATCAATTTATGGAACAATTCATTTTCGAATAATCGCCGGTTCTGAGCCAAAGGAACAAATCTATTATATTTCAAATAAAAGAAATGCCGTTTTACTTATATTTATGTAAAACGGCATTTCTTTTATTTAATCCGGTTGTCTTCTTTCCAAGATAGTATGCAACGACCAACCCTTCCAATCATCAATAAAATTACAAAAAAACCAATGGTCTGTGTAACTTTTTCGTATTATAGCCGTCATTATATTATCGATGAAACTTGATAAGTTCAAAGATGCGATACTGCCTCTTAAAGACAAATTATTTCGATTGGCATTCAGCATCACGGGGAACAAAGAAGATGCAGAAGATGTGGTACAAGATACCATGCTTCATGTATGGAAAAAGCGGGGTGAATGGCATACCATCAAAAACTTAGAGGGGTATTGCATGCGTTCCGTAAGGAATATTGCATTGGATAAAATATCGCTAAAGGACAACAATATGACCGTACTTCCCGACCATTATGAAGTAGCGGATATTGCCGGGATTACGGAACAATTAGAAAAAACAGAACAATTAAACATTATTCATAAATTAATCGATCGGTTGCCGGAAAAACAGAGAACCATCGTGCGCCTTAGAGACGTCGAAGGATTAAGTTACAAAGAGATTGCCGAAATAATGGAAGTGAAAGAAGAACAAGTCAAAATTACACTTTTCAGAACAAGGCAGAAATTAAAGGAACATTTCAGATTAATAAATAATTATGGAATTAAACGAAATTAAAATATTACTGGATCGGTATTGGAACTGTGAAACTTCTCCGGAAGAAGAAGAGAAAATCCGTAATTTTTTTCTTCAACAAGAAGTTCCCGATTCTTTAAACCAATACAAAAATTATTTTTTATGGATTCAAACCGAATCTGACAAAAAAGCAGATGAAGAATGGTTCTTAAAAATAATTAAACAATTGGATGGGATTCCCAAC
>DAIQOU010000598.1:0-3035 GCA_036787725.1 Bacteroidales bacterium | reverse complement strand
TAAAAACAAGCATTTCACGCAACAAGGGTTTCTAACCTGCAACAAACAGAGCAGTCCCCCTTTCACTGCTTCAATCCGGATAAAAAAGAGGTCAAGATAAGCCGCATAATTACTCTTGATCTTTTGATGAAGAGATCAAGACCTTTTATTCAATTGATCAAGAGTAAATCATCAAGAGATCAAGTTCTCTTTTGAGGCTTCTTATTTCTATTGATATTAGGAACTTATGCTTCATAATTCTATAGTTGGAATCATTCAATCGGATAATATACCCGCTCATAAATCTACGAAAGCAAATAAGCAATCCGATACAATTAAACTATTCAATTGAAAGATTCGTTATTTTTATTATTATTTTTGTATAAGATCTACATAATACATACTAATGATGAAACGGGACAACTTCGGCTCCAATATCGGAACTTTATTAGCCTTGATCGGATCGGCCGTGGGATTGGGTAATTTATGGAAATTTCCTTACATGGCAGGAAAAAACGGAGGAGCAGCTTTCATTCTCCTTTACATAGGATTTATGTTTCTGCTTTGTTTGCCGCTTATGCTTTCCGAATTTATTATCGGAAGACGCTCCCAAGCCAATGCGGTAGGAGCTTTCCGAAAATTGGCTCCCGGGAGCCCATGGTATTTGACCGGCGTGTCCGGCACATTCTGCGCTTTTATAATTCTTTCTTTTTACAGTGTAGTGGGAGGCTGGGGGATTGAATACCTGATTCAAGCCATAACACAAGGATTTCAGAACACCTCCGGTGCGGAAAGCCGGTTTCATCTTTTTACGAGTTCCTCTTTGCGTCCGTTATTTATGCACCTGATTTTTCTGGGATGTACTGTCGCCGTACTTTGGACAGGAGTAAAAAACGGAATAGAGAAATATTCCAAGATATTGATGCCGATACTGTTTTTAATGGTGGTTATCCTGGCAGTTTATTCCATTAACTTGCCTAACGCAGAAATCGGAATCGGTTTTTTACTTCAACCGGATTTTTCAAGTCTCACTCCCCATGTTATTTTAGATGCCCTGGGACAAGGACTTTTCTCTTTAAGCTTGGGAATAGGAATTGTTATCACCTACAGTTCGTATATGGGAAGGACCGAGAACCTGACCAAAATGGCCATCATCACCATCATCATGGACTTGATTTTTGCTTTATTAGCCGGATTTGTAATCTTGCCCGCCGTTTTTTCTTTTGGATTTCAACCCGACGAAGGCCCGGGGCTGTTGTTTATTATTTTGCCCGAAGTATTTGCCCAAATGCCCTTCGGCCGTATTTTTTCCATCTTCTTCTTTATCGTATTGTTTATTGCAGCACTTACATCTGCTGTCTCCTTACTGGAAGTGATCATCGCTTACTTGTCGGAAGAATGGAAATTAACCCGGAGAAAAGCTTTAATCCTGGCCGGAATTGCGTTGAGCATTACCGGCGCCTTCTGCTCTTTATCCTTGGGGTTACTCTCCGATATCACTCTATTTGGAAATAATTTATTTGACGCTTTCGATAAACTTTCTTCTATCTACCTCATGCCGTTGGGAGCATTATTTATTTCTCTTTTCATCGGTTGGAAAATGAAACCTGCGGATATTCATGACGAACTGTCCAATTCCAATAAACTGAAACTTCGAAGTTTTAATCTCTTTTTATTCATCGTACGCTACTTCGTTCCGCTGGCCATTATTGTGATTTTCTTGAATAAATTGGGGTTGTTTGATCACATCATTGGATAAAAATTACGGAGATCAACAAAAAAGCGGTGAGATATGCCGGTTTTTCATACTTTCTGCGTCTAATAAATAAAAAGCGCAAAAGATGGGGAAAGTTGAGTTGGAAAAAATATTCATCGAAATTATTCAACAACATGAACGAGTCATTTACAAAGTATGTTCCTTTTATACTTCTTCAGGACTCCCGATGGCAGATCTTTATCAAGAAGTAGTTTGTAACCTATGGTCGGGATTCTCCAAATTCAGAGAGGAAAGTTCCGTATCGACATGGATTTATCGTGTAGCATTGAATACTTGCATATCCGGTGTAAGAAAAGACATAAAACAGCCGAAAAGCAACCTCATTGCTTCACGATTGGCCGACTCGTTAGCGGAACCGGAAACTATGGAAGAAAATATTCGAGAAATGTATAGTTTAATCAATCAACTCAAATCCATCGAGAAAGCAATCATTCTGCTTTATTTGGAAAATAAATCGTACCAAGAAATAGCAGAAATAACCGGATTAAGTATCAGTAATGTGGCCACTAAACTGATGCGTTCCAAAAAGAAATTAAAACAAATGTCAAACCTCTAAAAACAACAAGATGGAATCGGATGAATTAAAAAATGCATGGAAAGCATTAGACAACAGATTAAATGAAAATAAAGCATTAAATGAAACTCTCATCAAAGAAATGATGCACTCAAAAGCCAATAAATCAATCAGCAGATTGATAGTATGGGACATCATCGGAATTACCATATCACTTCTTGTCATCCCTTTTGTAGTGCATATGTATTTCAAAAACAACAATCATCTTATATTTTGGAATATTACAATGATATATGTAGCTCTTATTTGTATTGTAGCGATCGGTTGGTACTGTTTAAAGTTATATCGGCTTACTAAAATCAATTTCTCCCAAAATATCAGTCATAATATATATAACACAAACAAATATAACATTTTAGTAACGAAGGAAAAAATTGCAATAAATATTATATGGCCAACATTAGCCGGGCTTATCATTCTTATATATGCTCAAACAAAAGTCCACCTCTCTCTTTGGGCATTCTTAATTTGCATGCTGATGTTGGGAACCATTTTTATTTGGCTGTCTTATAAAAAAGTCTACGATAAAATCAAATCCATATTGAAAAGCATGAATGAGATTAAAGAACTTGAAGAAAATGAGAACGATAAAGACATATAATCATCTTTAATGAAAAAAGGAAGCATCTTAAATAAGATGCTTCCTTTTTAAGAGCGGAAGACGGGACTCAAACCCGCGACCCTCAGCTTGGAAGGCTAATGCTC
>DAIQOU010000110.1:0-11218 GCA_036787725.1 Bacteroidales bacterium | reverse complement strand
TAAAATAATATATGAGAAAACAGCTGTTGTTTATTTCGGGTGCCATTGGCATATTGATATTTCTTTATTGTTGTAAGAGAGAGACGATCGATCGTCTGGAAGAAGCTTTTATTATTGCTTCGTTAGAGTCTGAGATCGACCAGCTTTACAGGCTTGATTTGTTGCCTCAATACCGTTCGGGAATAGTGGAACAAATTTCAAGTTATGATACGACCGGCCTCAATGATGACGGGTTTTCCGGCAAATACTCTTATATCCGTAAAGAGGATAATAAGTTGGTATTGGCGGACCTGACAGGTCCCGGGGTGATTAACCGTATTTGGACTCCGACGCCGACAACGGATACCATTCAATTCTATTTTGATGGAGAAGAGAATCCTCGGATCAATATTCCGTTTATTGATTTGTTTTCGGGAAAAGTTTTTCCTTTTCTTAACCCTGTTTGCGGCAATGAAGTGGGAGGATATTATTGCTATATCCCTATACAATATGCAAAATCTTGTAAAGTAATGTATAAGGGAGATCACCTGCAATTTCATCAGATTCAGTACCGGTCGTACGAGGCGGATACGCCGGTAAAAACGTTCTCTTCGGATTGGTCGGCATCGGAAAAAGCTTCTCTGGATAAGGCTTGTCGTTTTTGGAATGAGGAAGAGAACCCGGTCCGACAATTGCAAGAATCCGGAGCGGCGGTTGAAGAAGAAACCAAACAATTTTTTATGGCTCCGGGAGAAGAAGTTTCTTTTTTCTCTTCCGGTAAGGGAGGACGCATTGTCGGAATTGAGATTGAATGCGGAAGTGTGTTGGAAAGTGCGGATAAAGATGTTTTGTTGTATGCTAAGTGGGATAATGATCCGGATCCGGCTGTTTTTTGTCCGGCAGCCGATTTCTTCGGCTATGCTTTTGGCAAACCGGCCATGAGAAGCGTACTGGCAGGGAGTGCAAAAGGTGTCAATTATTGTTATTTGCCCATGCCGTTCCGTGAAAAGGCGGAATTAAAAATAGTTTATAAGAAACGGGAAAATACGGCACAATCCCGAATAGAGTTAAATACAAAAGTGTATTATCTTCCTTCAGCTCAGAATGAAGAGATCGAAGGCCGCTTGTATTCCGGTTGGCGCAGGGAAGTGAAACCGGAAGATTACAACCCTTACTTGATTGCAGATATTGAGGATAAGGGGCATTATGTAGGGACGATACATCAGGCACAAGGATTGCAGCCGGGAATGACCTTGTTTTTTGAAGGCGATGATTCTACTGTTGTGGACGGAAAAATGAGGATGCATGGAACCGGTTCCGAAGATTATTATAACGGCGGATGGTATGCTTTGCTTGATCGATGGGACAGAGGAGTAAGTCTTCCGATTCACGGTTCGTTGGACTATTCGTTACCGATGTGCCGTACCGGCGGATACCGTTTCTTTTTGTCGGACAAACAACCGTTTGAAAAAGAATATTTATTGACGATTGAGCATGGCCCGGAACATAATTTGTTTCCGGTAGATTATACTTCCGTAGCTTTTTATTATGGGACTAAACCAACGCTTCAGGTAGAGCCGACAGCAGAATTGCGTACTGTTTATTATCCTTCTTATCATGTTTTCTTCCCTCAGTTAATGGATTTGTCGTTGGGTTGGGATACTTGGATCGAGAATAAAGGAAGACTGATTGCTTCCACCTCGGGAGAAGGCCTGGTGAGAATCATGCTGAATGATATCCCGGAAGGGAGTTATAAACTCAGCTTAACTTATTTTGAAACTCCCGACGGAGGCAGCTTTTCTGTATGGAACAGACAAAAAATGATTATGGACCGGAAAGAGGTATATGCAAACGAAGAGAAACGGCTCGAAAAGCATGAGATCGGAATTATCCGTATTACACCGCAAACCAATTCGATTTCGTTGAAAATAAACAAAACGGAGAAGGGAAATAAGTTCCATTTTGAGAATTTGTATTTGGAAAAAATAGAAGAATGATCAATATTCTTTATGTCGAATGGCTTTTTATGACTTTGTCGATGGGGTATCTGTTTTTTACGGCGGTATTCTCGGAAAGAAGATTAACCCGGTTAAAGGGGAACGACTCACCCCTATGCAGGGGACCGTCTCCCCTCTATGCAGGTGAATGCCTCCCCTCTACGCAGGTGACCGTCTCCCCTCTATGCAGGGGAGAGTCTCCCCCGGAAATTCCCAAACAATAGGAGGATAAGATATTGAAAGATACAGCAATAATACTTTATTCAATATAAACTCTATTATAATATATATAATCTAAATTTTAATTTTTTAAGAACCATGAGAAGACTTGTATTATTTGTGTTAAGTGTATTCTGTGTCGGGCTTGTTGCAGGACAGAATATCAGTAACGAAATGCATGACCTGGCCAAAATTCGGTCGGGAGTGAAGAATAAGCGGGTAAGCAGTTATGACCGTTCGGGGAATAATCGGGATCATTTATCCGATATTAAACCCGGAGAAAAAGCAGTTCTTTTTGATGTGAAAGGAGCCGGAGTGATTAACCATATATGGATAACCATTGCCCCGGTTCCGGAAGTGTTGAGCCGGAACGATATTATTATACGGATGTATTGGGACGGAAGTGATTCTCCTTCGGTAGAATCTCCCATCGGACCGTTTTTCGGACAAGGTTGGAACGAACGGTATAATTTTTCGTCTTTCCCGCTGGCTGCAGGCCCTGTGACCGGAACGGGATTGGTATCCTATTTTACCATGCCTTTCGCTAACGGTGCAAGGATAGAAATTGAAAATCAAGCCGACGGACCGATTCATGCATTCTATTATTATGTGGATTATTTGGAAATGGAAAAATTACCGAAGGATCTGGGACGTTTCCATGCATGGTATAATCATGAGCTGACCGAAGCCTTGCCCGAAGGAGAAACAGAGTGGGGTGTAATCGGTCCTCAAGGAGAAAATAAAGACGGTAAAAATAACTATGTATTTGCGGATATTAAAGGAAAAGGACATTTTGTAGGTATCAATTACTATGTACACAGCCCCGGCCCGATGTGGTATGGCGAAGGAGATGATATGTGGTTTATTGATGGAGAAACCATGCCGAGTATGATCGGAACGGGAACGGAAGACTTTTTCAATACCTCCTGGTGTCCGAAGGAACCGTTTTACCATCCTTACTACGGATACCCGAGAGTGAATAATGATATTGGATGGTTGGGCCGTACGCATGTTTATCGCTTTTTCGTGAATGATCCGATTTATTTTGAGAAATCATTGAAGGCCACAATTGAGCATGGTCATCAGAATAACTTGACCTTAGATATGGCAACGGTGGCTTATTGGTATCAAACGGAAGCAGGAATATTACCTCCCGCTCCAAGTAAGGAAGTGAGAAAACCGAAACCCATGATCCGGCCGGAAGAGATACATAAATGGAGACATGAATGGAGAAAGAATAAAGGAAACGGCTCCAAATTATGGGGAAATGAATAATCATAAATTATAAACTGAATTGTTATGGGAAATGTAAATTATCCGAAAATTGGTATTCGTCCGATTATAGACGGAAGAAGAAAGGGAATACGGGAATCATTGGAAGATATGACTATGGGGATGGCTGAAAACGTGGCCAAATTGTATAGCGATAACTTACGTTATCCGGATGGTTCCCCGGTGCAATGCGTGATTGCCGATACATGTATCGGCGGAGTGAAAGAAGCAGCTAATTGTGCCGAAAAGTTTGAACGGGAAAATGTGGGTCTTTCTTTGTCGGTAACTCCTTGTTGGTGCTACGGTTCCGAAACGATTGATATGAACCCGCTGATTCCGAAAGCGATTTGGGGATTTAACGGAACAGAACGCCCGGGAGCTGTATACTTGGCTGCCGCACTGGCTGCTCACAATCAAAAGGGGTTGCCTGCTTTCGGAATATACGGACAAGATATTCAGGATATTGGAGATACAACCATTCCCGAGGATGTGAAAGAAAAACTGTTGCGCTTTGCTAAAGCCGGATTGGCTGTGGCTATGTTGAGAGGCAAATCTTATTTGGCTATCGGTACGGTTTGCATGGGTATCGGCGGATCTATGGTGAATGCGGATTTCTTGCAGGAATATTTCGGAATGCGTACGGAATATGTGGATTGTTCCGAGATATTGCGAAGGGTGCAACAGGAAATCTATGATAAGGAAGAATACGAGAAAGCCATCGAATGGACTCGGAAGAATTGTGCCGTAAATGAACTGCCCGATCATAATCCGGATGCGCTTCGTCGCACACGCGAACAAAAGGATAAGGATTGGGAATTTGTTGTCAAAATGACGTTGATCATGAGAGATCTGATGATTGGCAACGATGTTCTTCATGATATGGGATTTGCTGAGGAAGCCATGGGGCATAATGCTATTGCCGGAGGATTTCAGGGACAACGCCAATGGACGGATTTCATGCCCAATGGTGATTTCTCCGAAGCGATCTTGAATTCATCTTTTGATTGGAACGGTATTCGTGCTCCTTTTGTTTTTGCGACGGAAAACGACCATTTGAATGCCGTGTCCATGTTGTTTGGAAGGTTATTGACCAATACAGCTCAACTGTTTGCGGATGTAAGGACTTATTGGAGTCCGGCTTCGATTGAAAAAGCAACCGGTTGGAAACCGGAAGGACTGCTGGAGAACGGAGCGATCCATATGATTAATTCGGGTTCGTGTACCTTGGATGGAACCGGTCGTCAGTCTCAAGACGGGAAACCGGTAATGAAACCTTTCTGGGAAATAAAAGAGGAAGAAGTGGATGAAATGTTGAAAGCTACTCAATGGGGCCCTTCTTCGTTGGAATATTTCCGTGGAGGAGGATATTCTTCCAAATTCCTTACCAAAGGAGGCATGCCGGTGACGATATGTCGCTTGAATATTGTTAAGAACCTCGGTCCTGTACTTCAAATTGCGGAAGGATGGACGGCAACGTTCCCGGATGAGGTGTTTGATATTATAGATAAACGTACGGATAAAACATGGCCGTCGACATTCTTTGTTCCGCGTCTTACCGGAAAAGGACGTTTCAGAAATGTCTGGTCGGTAATGAACTATTGGGGAGCCAATCATGCTGCCATCAGTTACGGACATATAGGCGCCGATCTGATCTCGTTGGCTTCCATGCTCTCTATCCCTGTTTGCATGCACAATGTGGATGAAGAACTGATTTTCCGCCCTTCTGCTTGGAACGCCTTTGGGGAAGAGCCGGAAGGTTCGGACTACCGTGCTTGTGCATCGTATGGTCCTTTATATAAATAGTGTGAATTAAAACGGTTTATACTTTCAGAACTTAAGGTTTGGAAAAATCGAAACTCTCTATTGGAATTAAAAACGGCTTACTCTGTTATTTCCAAACCTTGAGTTCAACTAACAATAACATTCATGTATTATGAAAAAACATTTTTTGAAAATTACCCGAAGTTTATATTTATTAAGGCTGATGCAGCTGCTTTTGTTTGTCGGTTGGTCAGGAATAGTCGCTGCGAATTCAGATACGAATGAAATTACACAAAGAAGAACAGTTACCGGAGTCGTAACGGAAGCCGGCGGGGAAACCTTGCCCGGAGTCAGTATCCGGGTGAAAGGAGCAAATACCGGAACAATTACCAATGTCGATGGAGAATATAGAATTGAAGCGGACGCGAATGCTATCTTAGTGTTTTCATTTATCGGTAAAAAAGTTCAGGAAGTGCCGGTGAACGGAAGATCGAATATTCCGGTATTTATGGAAGATGATTCTCAGTTACTGGGAGAGGTAGTGGTATATACAGGATATATGACCCAGAAGAAAGCAGATCTGACCGGTTCGCTCTCGATAGCAAGCGCAAGCGATCTCGAAAAAAATCCTTCGGCAAATGCCATGAAATCCCTTCAGGGAAAGCTTTCCGGGGTACATATCACCACCAACGGAGGGAATCCGGCAGAAGATGTAAACATCCAGATCAGGGGCCTTTCCTCACTTTCGGGAGGAATAAAGCCTTTAATCGTATTGGATGGAATGCCGACCGAAAACTTAAATCTCCGGGATATTAATTCGGGAGATATCGAATCCATTCAGGTGCTGAAAGATGCAGCTTCGGCCAGTATATATGGGGCACGGGCTTCCGGAGGTGTGGTGTTGATACAAACCAAGAAAGGAAAAGCGGGAAAAACAACCATTGAATACAGCGGCAGCGTTTCGTTCAACACGGTGACAAATAAGCCTAAACTGATGAATGCCGAACAATACGGAACGGCAGCATTCCGAGCTATGGCATATGATGAAGCAGTGTATGGTATAACGATGCCGGAAAGCCCGGGTTACGATTTCACTTGGCATAGAGATAATAATGGGAGAGCTGTATTGGATGGTGTGAGTGTGAAGGAATGGTTGAATGCAGATAAAACCGTAAGAGGAGCCGACACAGACTGGATGGATGAAATTCTTCAGACAGGGGTGATGACCAATCATCAATTGACGGTTTCGAGCGGTACGGATAAATCCAAAAGTTTATTTTCGTTGGGGTATTATGATAATGAGGGGACGCAAATACATACGTTTTTCAGGCAATACTCGGTACGTTCCAATACAGAGTATAACCTGATCGGCGATCATTTGAAAATAGGAGAAAACTTAGCGGTATCTTATTTGCAATACAGGAATTCAAACGAAACACGTTGGGCTATGATTAATCCTCCGGCAGCTCCCGTGCATGATATTAACGGTAATTGGGCCGGCGCCGCCGGATTTGATGATTTCACCAATCCCGTACGTCTCCTTACCATGAATAAGGATAATACAAATAATTATGTTAAAATAATCGGTAATATATTCCTTGATCTCAATATCTGGAAAGGAATATCGGCGCGTACACAATTTGGTGTGGATTACGGAAATGCCTATAATAGAGCCGTTGATGGAGTCTGGTCGGAAACCGGAGGAAGAAACAGTGACGGAGAAAATTATGTGGGAAGCTATCAATCTCACCCGTTAAGCTATGTATGGACGAATACGTTGTCTTATACCCTGAATACCGGTAAACACAGTCTTGACGCCGTATTTGGAACCGAAATGACCCGATTCGTACAGGAAGGATTTTCGGCCAGAAGGGAAGGAGTTTATCTCGAAGACCGGGATTTTGCTCATATAGGCGTAACTACAGGATCGAAATATTCATTGGGAAGTTCGGCTGATGAATATGCTTATTTTTCCGTATTTGGAAAAGCCAATTATGTTTATGATGCAAAGTATTTACTTTCGTTTACCTTGCGCCGGGACGGATCGTCTCTCTTTGGTAAAAACAACCGTTATGCAACGTTCCCTGCCGTTTCGGGAGGATGGAGAATCAATAACGAATCGTTTATGGAAAATGTAGACTTTTTGTCCGATCTTAAATTACGGGCGAGTTGGGGAGCAAACGGAAGTGTACAGGGATTGCCTCGAGGCTACACCTCTACTCCTTTTTCAACAGATTATTTCGGAACATCCTATCCGATACAGGGAAATGAATCGGGTCCTTTATACTCGGGTTATCACAGAACTTGGTTGGGAAATCCCGATCTTAAATGGGAAACAACTACACAAACCGATTTAGCTGTCGACTTCGGATTCCTCAATCAGCGGATAAGAGGATCGGTAGGATATTATTATAAGAAGACAAAAGACATATTGGTTCAAACTCCTTACATTGCAGCGATGGGAGAAGGCGGTGAACCTTGGATCAACGGAGCCAGTATGAATAACCGGGGTTTCGAATTGGAAATCAGTTACAGCAACAATCCTAGGGATGCATTTCAATACACAATTTCGGCTAATATAGGAACTTATAAAACCAAGTTGGTTGAACTCCCCGAGAATGTAATTAATAAATATCCGGGAGACGGTGTTCTGGATCTTGCCCTCGGAAGAACACCTAATATCCTTTACGGATTGGTGGCAGACGGTATCTTCAAAACACAGGAAGAAGTGGATAACCATGCCGAACAACCGGGTAAAGCCATTGGCCGTATCCGCTATAAAGACCTGGACGGAAATGGTGTGATAGATCAACTGTATGACAGAACATTTATCGGGATCACAGACCCTGATTTCTTTGGAGGACTTACTATTGATCTCGCCTATCGTAATTTTGATATGAATGTATTTTTCCAAGGAGTTTACGGCAATAAGGTAAACAACATTTGGAAGCAGGAATCCGATTTATGGAATATTACTGTGCCGGCAGGAAAAAATCATCCTACCCGGCTCTTGGATGCCTGGTCGTTCGATAATCCGAATTCCGATATTCCCGCAATAACAAACTCAACCGTAAATGGTGAAAACCGGTTTTCAAGCTATTATGTAGAAGACGGATCCTATTTGAAATTGAGAAATATAGAACTTGGCTATACGTTGCCGGGCAGTTTAACGAAGAAGATATCCATTGAACGTTTAAGAGTGTATACTTCGGCACGAAATGTCTTAACACTTAAAAAAGGCTGGGGTGATGATAAATATACAAGCTTCGATCCGGAAATGCCTGATTATGGCTATCTGACTCCATTCTCATTAACCTTTGGACTTAATGTTACATTCTAAATTTAATTATCCGATGAAAAAATTTCAATTAATTATATTGGCTTTTGCATTGATATTTGCAGTAAGCAGTTGCGGTGATTTACTGGATGTAAATCCGAAGCAGGTTTTGGATGAGGGGTTGCTCACAAAACCGAGTGATATGGACGGTTTTGTAACGGCAGCCTATGCCAGAATGACCGATATACCTTCTTGGGATTCTCCGTTTTCTCCTTGGTGGTCGGGATCGTTGCGATCCGATGACTCTTATAAAGGGGGCGGTGGAACTTGGGATGGAGGAGACGGCTGGGGATATATGGAAACCTTTGTCTCATTAACTCCCAACGGATGGCCCCTCGATTATCCGTGGTATGTGTCCTATCAGATCATTCAACGGTGCAATACGGCTATACAAAGGATAGAAATGATCTCCGAGGAAGAATATCCCGTCAAGAACGGGAGGATAGGAGAAATGAAATTTATACGGGCTTTTACTCATTTCAGACTAAAGCAGTTTTTTAAGTATATGCCTTACATTGATGAAAAGGTAGTGGGTGCGAGTGCCGAATTTGAAGCGGTGCCCAACAGGGATAAAAATTATCCGGACGACCAATACTTATGGGAAAGAATTCTGGCCGATTTTAAGGAGGCCGAGAATCTTTTACCCGAAACTCAGTCCGAAAAAGGACGGGTAAATAAAAATGCTGCCACGGCAATGGTCGCCAGAACCCTCATGTTTATGGCATACCAACAGGACGACAGGCACCGGGTAGTGAATATTGATAACGAGAAGCTGAAAGAAGCATTGACCTATCTGGATAAATTAACGGCTCAAGAAGGTGGAGCTGTCGACTTATGTGAAGACTTCGGTTATAATTTTGTTGCCGAATCCGACAACAATACGAAAGAATCGATTTGGGAAATCCAGTATTCGATTGACGACGGAAGCTCCACGGGAGGAAAAATAAACAGAGGTGAAGGTTTGAACCATCCCTGGGAATGGGGAGGATTTCAATGTTGCGGATTTCACCATGTGAGCTATACCATGGGAAATGCATTTAAAACCGGTCCTGACGGATTGCCGATGTTCGATACGTATAATGATGACGATTACGGCGATTACATTATAAATGAGGATGGCACGGTGAATGAGAGTTTGGTGGATAAAGGCAATCCGGATTATTTTAATAAATATACCTTCGATCCGCGTTTCAGTCATACAGTAGGTCTGCCGGGACATCCTTGGAAATACGATCCGGATTTACTGTTCGAAAGAAAGGGGATTCGTAACGGTGCCGAATACGGTTATCTGAAATCCGTGAAGGAATTACCTCATCCCGGCTGCGGATGTTTGCTGTATGACGGATGGCAATTCAATTCAATGAATAAACGGATGATCCGGTATGATGAAGTATTGTTGTGGAAAGCAGAAGTCCTTATTCAATTGAATCGTTGGGAAGAAGCCCTGCCTTTGATCAATAAAATCCGTGAACGGGCCGCTAACAGTACCGGTCGTTTGATAAAGGCGGACGGCACCCCGGTATTGAATTATAAATGTGAAATATACCGGCCGGGTGTAAACTGTGTATGGGATAAAGATTTTGCATGGAAAGCGTTGCAGTGGGAGAACCGTCTTGAAATGGCTTGTGAAGGACGTCGTTTCTTTGATTTGCAACGCTGGGGAATGTTGGAAAAAACCATGAACGATTATTTTGCAATCGAAAAGAACCGGTTTTCGTGGATGGCTAACGCACGCTTTACTGCCGGACGGGATGAGTTTTTCCCGATTTCACAAGCTCAAATCAATTGGGCGAAAGGTAATTATACACAAAATCCGGGATACTAATATTAAAGTTTATAAGGTTATGAAAAATAGAATAAAAGCACTTATTGTAACGCTGACCGTTATTTTATTTACCGGCTGTTACGACAGAGATATTATCGATCATAAGGAATTTAACCATTCTCTGCCTCAGGTGGAGAGTCTGAATTGTACAAAATCCGGAGAGGCTGTAAGATTAACCTGGCAAATACCTGCCAATGTATCTGCTGATTTCAGAAGGCCGTTAGAGGTAAGTGTACAAGTAGTGGAAGATAATATTTACAGGCAGATTGTTGTGGTTGAAAACGAAAATACATCTGTAGATATTCCAATCGATGTAAGTAAAAAATATCGGTTTGTGGTCAAACTGTTGGGATATTTAACTCCGGAAGCTCAAGAAAGAGGGAAACCGGACAGAATCTATTCCGACGGCCGAACTGTTGAGATGCAGTAAACGGATAAAGGGTAAAAGGAAAAGGTACTCAGTACTTTTTTCTTTTACTCTTTATAATTCCTTAGACTGCCGGTTTGTATTTTTAATAAAAATGAAATACATGAAAAAATATATTTTATATATCCTTCTCCTCTCTTATGTATTTGCATTGGATTCATGTAGTGAAAGCGATCCCGATGAACCTTATATACCGGTCGATGAAATAACGTCGTCCGAAACGGAACTTGTTCCGGATAAAGAGACAAAAGCGGTATCGGCAATGCTGCAATTCAAAAATATAGACGATATCGATTTTCTGGTGGTCAGAAAAAGCGGAGGGGATAACTACTCGGTTACCATTAACCGGAATGAGCTTTCTTCTTCGTATATGTTTCGCTATACAATTCAACCGGCCGATC
>DAIQOU010000597.1:0-3056 GCA_036787725.1 Bacteroidales bacterium | reverse complement strand
TTTTAAGGAGAGAAGTGTTTTGGCGGATTTAGCGGATTATTTGTCGTTTTTGTTCGAACCGAAAAAAAGTGTCTATCTTTGTTATGATAAAGTCGCCTTCATGGAGAAAAAGAAAGTTCCAAATGCAGATTTGGAAAAAGATAAAACATTGTTTCTTTTGATGAGTCTGATTGTGGTATTGTCATTGGTGTTTGTTGGGTTGGAATGGCAATATACCGGAAACAGGATCGGAAAACTCGGCCTGTTTGAAGAGGATGCCGACTTCCTTTTTTCGGAAGAAGAGTATGAACTGCCGGATAGGGAGTTGCTCAACGAATATCCGGAGTCGGAGCTTCCCGAACCGGTGATTTTACCTGAATTTTACGAAGGATTTCGTGAGTCGGAGGATTCGACGGATTTATTGGAAAATATTGTTGTTCCCGAGATTGTTTTACCCGACCAACAAGAATTAATGGCAGAGTTACCGGACCACTTGAAAGTAGAAGTTCAGGATGATGAAATTTATACGCAACCGGACAGTATGCCCGAATTTCCGGGCGGATTGCAAGCATTGATCAGATATGTTTACAATGCGATTATTTACCCGGAGGAAGCACGAAAATTGAGAATACAAGGTCGAGTAATTTCTTCTTTTATAATTAATGCAAACGGATCCATTTCGGAGGTTAAGATAGAACAAGGGGTAAATCCTTTATTAGACGAAGAGGCTATTAGGGTTTTGAATACTATGCCTGATTGGAAACCCGGAAAGCAAGCCGGGCGGTCTGTAAGGGTGAAGTATATTTTGCCGATCTCATTTCGACTTTGAATACCGGGTGTTGTTTAAATAATTTGTGTTATTAAATAAATTTTATAATTTTGAATTTCAAAAAAAACATCTTATGATTTCTTTTCAAGAAGCGTTAAATTTAGTAGATCAGGCAGTCCTAAAAATAAAATATCCTAAACATCCCGATAAATTATATGCTCCGATTCGTTATCTTCTTTCTATGAAAGGGAAAAGAATTCGTCCGGTATTAACGTTATTGGCATATAATTTGTACGAAGAAGACAATAAGATAGAGAGTGTCCTTTCTCCTGCTTTAGCATGGGAGATATTTCACAATTTTACATTAATGCATGATGATGTGATGGATAATGCGGATATGCGCAGATCTCAACCCACAGTACATAATGTGTGGGATGAAAATACAGCTATCCTTTCGGGGGATGCGATGCTCATTCTGGCATATCAACATATTTCAAAAACATCGTCCCTTTATTTGAAGCAGTTATTGGAATTATTTTCTGCTACTGCTGCGGAGATTTGTGAAGGTCAGCAATATGATATGGACTTTGAGATGCGAATTGATGTTTCTGAAGAAGAATATCTCAGAATGATTCGTTTGAAAACAGCCGTTTTGCTGGGGGCCGCTTTGAAAACCGGAGCTGTTTTGGGGGGAGCGTCGAATGAAGATGCCGAAAATATTTATGATTTTGGAGTGAATATAGGATTGGCTTTTCAAATAAAAGACGATTTACTGGATGTGTATGGAGATCCGGCTGTTTTTGGGAAAAATATAGGAGGTGATATTTTGTGCAATAAGAAAACTTATTTATTGGTAAATGCGTTATCTTGTGCAAATAAAGAGGATAAAGAAAGCTTATTGAATTGGATTACAACCAATGATTGTCTCAAAGAGGAAAAAGTGAATGCTGTTATTTCATTATATGATAAGATAGGCATAAAGGAAATAGCCGAGTCTAAGATAACTTATTTTTATCAACAAGCATTGACCTCTCTTGATAAGCTGCAACCGGAAAAAGAGAAGAAACAGATTTTATACGAATTCTCTGAAAGATTAATGCGCAGAGAATGGTGAGTAAATAAATTTAATAATGCCATATAGGAGATTGCCGAATACAGATGAGGCTCGAATCAGATCATTAAAACGGGCAATAGAACGACAGGAAATAGGAAATATACATGATTTGGCATTTTCATTAAAGACTTTACACGAAGCTAAAGTCTTTTTATTAGCTTTTGAAAGGGCTCGTTTAAATTATAAACAGGCTTTTCAAATGCAAGTTAATGCCAATAAGAAGTATCAAAAACTGGTTAAACAAGCTAAGTTATACATTTCTCATTTCGTTCAAGTTCTTAATTTGTGCGTGATAAGAAAAGAAATTAAACCGGAAAGTAAAAGGCTTTACGGATTGGAACCGGATAACTTTGCGGTTCCGGATATGGTTTCCGATACTTCCGTCTTGGAATGGGGAGAGAAAATCATAGAGGGAGAACAAAATCGATTAAGTAAAGGGGGGGCTCCGATATATAATCCGACAATAGCCAAAGTGCGAGTACATTATGATTTGTTTAAAGATGCGTATAGAGAACAAAAGGTTCATCAACAAAATACATCCCGCACATTGGAAGTCCTTTCCGGTTTACGACAACAAGGAGATACAATCATTGTGGATATATGGAATCAGGTAGAAGAAGTATTCCAAGGCCGGGAGCCGGAAGAACGATTGGAAAAATGTAAGGCCTACGGAATAATTTACTATTACAGAAGAGGAGAAAAAAGATATGTTACAGAGCCGGTGGGTTGATACTCATTCTCATATTTATCAAGAAGACTTTGAGACGGATATTGACGATGTTATGACAAAAGCGCAACAAGCGGGAATAAGCCGAATATTGTTGCCCAATATTGATTTGAGATCAATAGAACCCATGCATCGTTTATGTGAAAATTATCCCGGCATTTGTTTTCCCATGATGGGTCTTCATCCTACAAGTATAAAGGCAGACAGCCAAATTGAATTAAAGGAAATCAAGTCTTTTTTTTTGAAAAGAAAATATATTGCAGTTGGTGAAATTGGAATAGATCTTTATTGGGATAAAACCTTTTTAAAGGAACAAATTCATGCTTTTGAAGAACAACTTCGATGGAGTTTGGAATTTAATCTGCCTGTAGTTATTCATACGAGGGATTCTTTCCCTTATGTGTTTGAAAGTTTACAAAATATTGGAATAGAGAAAGTCAGGGGAGTATTTCATAGTTTTGGAGGCT
>DAIQOU010000109.1:0-11294 GCA_036787725.1 Bacteroidales bacterium | reverse complement strand
TGCCTGGTCATGGATTCTTGCTTTGATTGGTTATTCTGCCGTATATTTAAACAACCCGCTTCCCCAAGTAAGCGCCCAAATATTCCCTGATCGATCTTCATAAACAAAATGAATGGAAGATATCCCATCCGGACCGGCAACAGAATATTCTTTTACAACAAACGCTTTCCTGTCACACTTATATATTTTTCCGGGAGTCGCAATCCACGTAAAATTATTACGGTCTGTCATTATACAACCGATTTCTTTATTTTGTAATTCTTTTCCCGGAAAAGGAAGAATGCGACCTGTTTTTTTATCAAACAAATTTACTCCCCTTCTTGTGCCGATCCAAACATATAAATCATTATCGGACAAGCTCACAATCGAATTATGAGTAAGCAAATGCGGAGATTTATCATCGGATCGGAAAGATTGCAATACATATCCGTCATACCGTTCCAATCCGTTCGTCGTTCCAATCCAGATATACCCTTCCCGATCCTGATATACATCAAAAATTTCATTGGAAGAAAGTTGGTAGAAAAAAGGCATCTGCTTGGCTATCATATGTCCGGCAAAAACAGACAGCCCATTCAGAAATAAGATTAAAATAACCGGCAGGTACTTCATAGATCGGAACGAAAAAACCTTAATATCCCTACAAAGTTATACAATTAACCGAATCTCTTTTTACAGAAATAAGATTAATACTCCATAATCTCCAATTAAACATTCGGAAATTCAACCGTTTCGGATAGAATATAACGGTAAAGTATCTCCTTTTCTTTTCCGGCACATAAATCAAGGGACGCTTTGCCTTCCGGGCAGTTTTTCGAGAGGCGTGAACTATTCTTTCCGGTACCATTATTTATTCGTCCTCTCGCGAGGGGACGAAAAGTACCACGCGAGAGGACGAAAAGTACCACGCGAGAGGACAAAAGATCCCTCGCCACCGGACGAATAATTTTTCACAACCGGGAAGTTAATTTTTCACAACCGAAGTGATTATTTCAAGTGAAGTCGGAAATAATAATCAGCAGTAAACCGATTTTCTTCAGAGGGGACACCGTATGGTAAAAGTAGTGTCTGCAAGAGAAGATGAAGCAACCGTAATTGTTCCGCCGTGCAACTCAATTATCCGGCGACAGATACTCAATCCTATTCCCGAACCATGAGGCCGGGTGGTATAAAAAGGCATAAATATTTTCTCCATCACTTCGGGAGCAATTCCGGGTCCGTTATCGGAAACAGAAACCATCACCTGTTTACCCGTATATTCCATGACGGATAGCTTAATCTCCGGTTCCGGCATATCACCGCAAGCTTCGGTGGCATTCTTTATAAGATTGATCAACACCTGTTCCATTAGTGCTCTATCTGCATAAATGGTCAATCCATCGGAAGCGGAGATCATGTATTTTATCTTTATTTCGTTTGCAGTAAATAAATTAACCACGTCTTCAATCCATTGTTTCACCAAAAACGATTCCTTCCGGGGCTGCGGTATTTGCGTTAATTTTTTATAGTTGCTTACAAATTCAACCAGTCCTTTACTTCGTCGATGAATGGTGTTCATTGCTTTCATCATGGATTCGGCATCATAATCGGCATCGGGTTCGGAGAAAGTATCGGCCAACGAAATAATCGGGGTCAGCGAATTCATCATCTCATGCGTCAGTACACTGATCAGCTGTTGCCACGCCACATTTTCCGTTTCTTCCACCACCGGTTGTACATCTTTAAGGCTGTATACCTTGAAATTATTATTCCTGACCGAAATAAGGGACAAGTTTACAGTGATATTTTTCACTTTTCCGCCTCTCGCTATTTTGACGGTTTTAGAAGTTCCGGGCGAAAGATTTATACATACTTCCGTCAATTCTTCCGATACATTCTCAAACTGATTGATATGATCGGGTTTGGGCCTGCCCAGCATATCCAATGCCATTTTATTTATCCATACAATCTTATAATCGTTATCGGTTACAATCAATGCAAAATCGATACGGTTTAATAAATTATTGTAAAAACTCATCTCGCTCTCGCGTTTTTGAGTTATCCGGTTCAGTTTTTTAACAGTCGCATCCAGCCGGTTATAATAATCTTCATATATCTTATCCGACAACGTATGGTGAAAAGCAATGCTGTTGTCCGAAAACCGAATGGAATCAACAAACCCTTTAAACTGACGCGTCGTCTTGAGATTCAAGTTATACAATCGATAGGACAAGTAAATTATAATCAACAAACCAACAAGAGTCAACCCGTACCATCCCCGGGAAAAAACAATCCCTCCTCCTATTGCAATACCGGCTACGGAGAAGGTGAGGAATAGTATTTTTATAAGCAATTTATTCATTTTTTGTTCAATTTGCGATACAAGGTAAAACGGCTGATTCCCAATAGTTCGGCAGCTTTATTCATATTTCCCTCGCTCAAGGTCAATGCTTTTTCAATCGCCTGTACTTCCAGCTTTTCAAGATTCAACACTTCGGAATTCTTGATTTTTGCTTTTCTCGAATTATTCAACATATTGAAATCAGCCTCCTGCAACAACCGGCTCGAAGAAAGAATCACTGCCCGTTCGACTGCATTTTGCAACTCTCTTACATTTCCGGGCCACGAATAATCCATCAATATTTTCTTGACCCCATACGCCATTCCTTTAATTTCTTTCTTGTATTTATGATTGAACTTCGTTAAAAAATAATCAGCTAAGAGCAAAATGTCATTTCCCCGTTCTCGTAAAGCAGGCAACCGGATTTCTATCGTATTGACCCTGTATAATAAATCTTGTCGAAAACCGCCTTCCTCCACTAATCTGTAAATATCGGCATTGGTTGCCGTGATAAAACGAACATCCACCGGCAAATTGCGAACGGATCCTAACCGCAGAATATTTTTTTTCTCAATTGCGGTCAGCAACTTAGCTTGCATCGGTAACGATAAGTTCGCAATTTCATCCAAAAAAAGAGTACCGCCCGACGCCACTTCAATCCTTCCCTGTTTTTCTTTCTTGGCATCAGTAAAAGCTCCTTTCTCATGGCCAAACAATTCGCTTTCAAACAAGGTTTCGGAAATACTTCCCAAATCTATGGATACAAACACGTTGTCTCTACGCGGAGAATAATTGTGAACCGTACGGGCTATCAGGTCCTTCCCCGTACCGTTTTCTCCCAGAACCAGAATATTGGCTTCCGTATCCGCCATTTTCTCTATCATGCGAAAGATATCTTGCATAGGCTCCGATTCTCCTATCATTTCAACCGACACATCCTTATTCAACGCATATAATTGTTTCTTCAGGCTGTCGGCTTCTTTTTGCGAATCCTTCAGTTTCAACGCTGCATGGATGGTAGCCACCAGTTTATCGTTTTCCCAAGGCTTGGGAATAAAGTCCGTAGCGCCCGATTTAATAGCCCGGACCGCTTTCTCCGTATCGGCATAAGCGGTCATAAGGATCACAACAGCCTTCGGGTCCAGTTTCAATATTTTATTTAACCAAAAAAAACCTTCTTTCCCCCCGGACATATCTTTCGTGAAATTCATATCCAACAAAATAACATCGGGAGAAAATTCGGCCATAAATTGAATCATTTTTTCGGGATCGGTACTTACTTTCACCTTCTCTACGTATTTAGACAATAAAGCATTCAAGGCGAACAATACATCTTCATTATCATCTATCACTGCTATTTTTCCTCTTTTGTCCATGGCGGTAGTCTTCGATACTTTTATTAATCGCTAAGGTAAATATAATTTATAAAAAAAGAAGTGCAATATCGCACACCATTCGTGCGCTATCGCACTTATTGCATATACAGCAATCTTATTTACACCTTTCATTATTAACCGATTATACAAACGGCATATTTATTGTTTACCTTTCTTTAAATAATAAAGCATTCGATGAAAAGCCTGACAATAGCCCTACTGCTGACAATCGCCGTTCCCGTATTCTCTCAACCGGAAACCGGCGATACCTTGCGGTTAACTCTCAAATCTGCTATTGCAATGGCTCGCCATCAATCTCCCGACATAGTGGCGGCGAGACACGGCTTCCGCTCTTCTTATTGGAATTATTGTTATTATAAAGCCAATTATAAACCCTCTCTGACTTTTACTTCCACTCCCTATTTTAATAATCAAATAAACATCATCACGATGGAAGACGGAACTTCCACATACATCCGGCAAAAGGAATTGAGAACCGACGGCAACCTTTCCATTACTCAACACATTCCTTGGACAGGAGGAAGCTTATCTGTCAACACACATCTGCAACGCCTGGATATTTTAGGAAGTCCCCATAAACACACCTATAAAGCCAATCCGGTCACGGTAAGCTATCAACAATCTGTTTTCGGATACAATTCGCTGAAATGGGATAACCGGATAGAACCGTTACGATTTGAAGAAGCAAAAAAAGAATATGTAGAGACCCTCGAATTGGTTTCCGTAAGGACCACCCTGAAGTTTTTTAACTTAGCCAAAGCTCAATCCAACCTTCGGATTGCCTGGTCCAATTTTGCCCATGCGGATACCTTATATGTTTTTGCAAAGGGGCGGTACAACATCGGTACCATTACCGAAAATGAAATGCTGCAATTGGAAATCAACCGTCTTACCGAAGAAAGTAATATGTTAAATGCCCGGGTCGAAGTGGATGATTCCATGGAAGAACTCAGAAGTTATTTGGGAATTACGGAAGCAAAAGAACTTGAAACCGCAACCAATCCCAACATTCCCGAGTTTCAAATCGAAATCCGAAAAGCCCTTGAAAAAGCATTGCTGAACAGCCCCGATATCGTGAATATGGAACGACGGAAGCGGGAAAGCGAAAGCAATGTGGCTTATGCCCGTTCTCAAATAGGATTGAAAGCCGATATTTATGCCCAAATAGGATTGACACAAACCAACGAAAAATTCATTAATGTATACAAAGATCCGCAAAGCCAACAATATATTGAATTGGGGATTCGCATTCCGATTCTGGATTGGGGAAGAGGAAAAGGAAGGGTCAGTGTTGCCAAATCGAACCGGGATATGGTACACACGCAAGTGCAACAAGATCGGACCAATTTCGAATTAAATATCATCAAACTGGTAAAACAATTCAATCTGCAAGCCAACCGGGTAAGTGTGGCGGCAAAAACCGATCATACAGCTACCCGACGTAATGAAGTAGCCCGCAAGCTTTATATGTTGGGAAGATCAACCATACTGGATATGAATGCGGCCATATCGGAACGAAATAACGCAACGAGCAACTATATCAATGCATTATTCAATTATTGGCAATTGTATTACACCATCCGGAGTATAACTCTATATGATTTCGAACAAGATCTGTTATTAACGGAAGATTACCGGTCCCTGATTAAATAAGCTATGGATATAAAAAGAGAAAAAAAGCATTTTTTACTGCGTAATAAACAGTACGTTATCGGAGGCAGCATTCTGTTAATCCTTATCCTTTATACACTTGTCGTTTCGGTAGGGCCTCAGCAATTGCGACAAGAGACAGACAGTCTCCAACTATCGGAAGTAAAAGGAGACAATTTTCTGGAATACCTCGATTTGGAAGGAATAGCCCAACCTAAATTAACTGTCAAATTAAACAGTTATGAATCGGGAATTGTAGAACGTATTACAGCGGAAGAGGGAGCTTTTTTAAAGAAAGGAGACACAATCCTTCTCCTTACCAACCCGGAATTGATAAAAGAAATAGAAGACGAACAGGATAATCTGGAAAAACAACGGATTTCTTACCGTGAAAAATTATTGCAAATGGAACAAAACACCTCCGAACTGGAGCGGAAAACCTTGAAAACCATTTATGATTTGAACCGATTAAGCAAACAATATGAACTGGAAAAGGAAGAATATGCCATTGGCATAAGAAGTAAAGCTCAATTGGATGTAGCAGCCGACGAATATGTTTACAATCAAAAAAATGCACAACTCTTGCTGGAAGAATTAAAACAAGATTCCCTTAAAAATAAAATTCAGGAAGACTTACTCTCCGCCGATCTGGAAAGAGCGGAAAAGAAATACTTCCGCAGCCTTGAACGGCTTAATCATCTTATCGTGAGGGCTCCGATCGACGGGCAACTGAGTTTTCTGAGTGTGATTCCCGGAGAAAAAGTTAACACCGGAGTCAATATCGGAGAATTAAAAGAGATGAACAACATGAAAGTGACCGCAGCGGTAAGCGAATATTATATAGACCGTATCTCGTTGGGATTGCCCGGAACCATGGTTTATAAAAATGAAAAATATCCGTTGGTAATCTCAAAAATAAATCCGGAAATCAAAGAACGCAATTTCTTTATCGACTTGTTATTTACCAACGAGGTTCCGGATAATATACGAATCGGAAAAACATGCCGGCTGCAAATCGAGATGGGTCAACCGGAAAAAGCAGTGGTGATAGACAAAGGTAATTTTTACCAATCAACCGGGGGAAAATGGATATTTAAGTTGACCCCGGACGGAAAAAAGGCGGTAAAAACACCCCTTGTCATCGGCAGGCAAAATCCGTTGCAATATGAAATCACTGAAGGACTAAAACCGGGAGATAAAGTAATTATTTCCGGTTACGATCATTTTGGAGATGCACAAGAATTAATTTTAAAATGAACAACGAATGAAAAAAAGAATGATTCAAACCGAAAATCTGCAAAAGGTATTCAAAACAGAAGATATTGAGACACGGGCACTCCAAGATGTCAATATCAGTATTGAAGAAAGTGAGTTTGTTGCAGTGATGGGCCCTTCCGGTTGCGGGAAATCCACCCTCCTTAACATTTTCGGACTGCTGGATAATCCTACCGGAGGAAAATATATATTGAACGATATAGATGTCAGTCATTTCAGCGAATCTCAAATGACTAAACTCCGAAAAGGGTTGGTCGGATTTGTATTTCAAAGTTTCAATCTCATTGATGAATTAACGGTATTCGAAAATATCGAATTACCTTTATTATATATGGGAATAAGAGCCGCAGAAAGGAAACATAAGGTAAATGAAGCGATGGAGAGAATGGAGATCACCCACCGGGAAAAACATTTTCCACAACAACTCTCGGGAGGTCAACAACAACGGGTCGCAATTGCAAGAGCGGTAGTAGCCCGGCCCAAGCTGATATTGGCAGACGAACCGACCGGTAACCTCGACTCCCGAAACGGAGAAGAAGTGATGAATCTTCTTACCGAGCTGAATAACGATGGAACAACCATCGTAATGGTAACTCATAACCGGCACGATGCCGAATATGCGGGTCGAATTATCAACCTGTTCGACGGACAAGTAATCATGCAATCCTAATTCGATACCGGCCCGGAATTTTCATCCTTAAAAATATTATATCATGTTAATACATTATCTGAAAATTACAATACGGGGATTATTCAAGGATAAAGCCTTTTCCCTGATCAATATAGCCGGACTGGCCATAGCCATTGCATGTTGCTTCTTACTGATTTTTTGGATCAGGTTTGAGATGAGTTATGAAAACTGTTATCTCAATTCCAATCGTATTTATAAATTGTTCGAGGAAGAAAAAAATAAAGACGGGATTCATTATAACCCCTACTTACATGATATTACCGGTCCCTTGAAAAGCACCTTTCCCGAAATAGAAGCAGCGAGCTATTTCTTTGCCGAAAAAGCTCCCGTGTCGACAGAAGAACAACCGGAAGAGGGAGTGATGGCCATCATTGCCGGAGCGAATGAGGATTTTCTCCGTATTTTTTCGTATGAATATACGGAAGGGTCTCCTCAAAGTATAGTCAACGATAAAACAGTGATTATCTCAGCGGAAGCTGCACAAAAACTGTGGGGCGACGAATCACCCTTAGGAAAAAAGCTGCTGAGATTCGGAAAGCATTTTTATACCATAGGAGCGGTAGTGAAAATACCGGTAAATACCCAAATCCGATTTGATATTCTTATGATTAATCCCGAGTACGATCAACACGGGCCGCATTATTTTATACTCAAAGACAAAACGACAATGACGCGGGAGACGGAGCTAAATATTTCCCGTTTTTTATCCCAACTAAAAGACACCGAAAACACGCTATCGGTCCAACCATTGAAAAAGGTGCATCTGCATTCTCCCAAGGAAATTACCTTGTCGGAACGGCACGGCGTATCGGAAATATACGGTAATTACACACAAGTATTGTTTTTTTCCTTGGCTGTATTACTTATTTTATGCATGGCCATCATCAATTATGTAAATACTTCCATTGCCCGGGCCATGAACCGGTTGAAAGAAATCGGTGTACGCAAAGTAACAGGTGCCGATCGCAGGCGATTGATCGAACGTTTTCTGTTTGAATCCCTGATAATCACCGCGATTGCCGTCATTATAGCGCTGTTTTGCACCAAATCCTTCTTCCCCGATTTCAGCGAGATTATGGGAAATAAAATAACTCTTGCATTCGACGGACCGACTATTTTCATCGCCATTACGGTATGCCTTATCATTGCCACTCTTTCCGGAGGATATGCAGCCTTTTATCTCTCCTCTTTCAAGCCGGCACCCATTCTTAAAGGAGGAATCAAAGCAGGCACAAAAGACAGTTTAAGAAAAGTGCTGTTAGGAATACAATTTTTCATTTCGATAGCCATTTTGACAGGTACGGTATTTATTTATAAACAAATTCATGCCATCTTCACGGAAGATACAGGTATGGACAGAAAAAATATCGTTGTTCTGGATACCGGTTTATGGTATGACGCAGAAAATTTCATCCAAATCATACAAAAAGAAAATCCCAACATTACAGATGCTTCCATGGCTAATTGTCCTCCTTATAATGCACCTTGGTCTTATAAACAAGTAGCCTGGGAAGGAAAAGGAAATGACACGGACGAAATCAGCTTCACGCAAATATTTTGCGACCACCATTATGCCAATACATTCGGACTGGAAATTACAGAAGGGGAATTTATTCCGTCGGGGCTTACCTGGTGGCAGGATGCGGAGGAGAAGTCTTATAATATAGTGGTGAACCAATCATTTGCAAAACTGATGAATATGGAAAATCCCATAGGAGTAAGTGTAAAATACGGAGGATCGACCGGAAAAATCATCGGCGTTGTAAAAGACTTTAATTTCAAACCGCTCAAAGAAAAAACCGCTCCCTTATTCCTGTCGTTTAATCCGGAATCTACCGTAAATCTGTATGTTAAAACTACCGGGAAAGACAAGCAAGCTACATTGGATTATTTACTCTCCAAATACAAAGAAATGAAACCCGGTTATGCCAAACGCCCGATAGTGTATCATACCATGGAAGACGAATACAATAAAATGTATGCCGACGAGTTACGAGCAGCCAACATATTGGTCTTATTCTCTATTATTTCATTTTTTCTCTCTTTAATGGGCGTATTCAGTATGGTATCATTTATGATCGAAAAACGCACCAAAGAAATAGCGATCCGTAAAATTAACGGAGCCGGTATATTGGCTATAGCAAACTTATTTTACAAGGATATCCTGAAAATAGCGGTCCCGGCCGCAATGCTTGCCATCCCGATATGCTACATTTTATTGCGAAATTGGTTGGAGGGATATGTATATCGTACGGCTCTCAGTTGGTGGATATTTTTATTGATTCCAACCGGCTTACTTCTCATAACAGGTCTGCTGATCGGGATACAAGTGTGGTATACCGCCCGCCGCAGACCGGTAGAATCATTACGAAGCGAATAATTTTATAATCAATTACGATGAAAAAAATAATATTCTCACTTATTATTTCTTGGGCTGCATTCACTTCATGTATTAATGGTAATCATAAACAAGAGAGGCTTCCGGCTGCAATTACACCGGAAGACACCGGAATAAACAATCCCAAACCGGAGAACACCGAAAGCATCGAAAACGACACCATCGTTTTTACAGCTCCCGATCAGACAGCTGCCACCCCATGGAAAGACGGGGTAAAAGAATATTTTCGGAAACACAACCGCTACAAAGATTGGGACAAAAATGACAAAAAAAAGACATTGGTCGGCTTTGCCACCTTGAAAGACGGTTCTAATATAAATGTCACGATAAAAAGAAGTTCAGGCAATTCTCAATTGGACGAAGAAGCCGTAAGGCTGGTAAAAGAGATGAAATACGACGAACCGGCAACCGATTTCAACCGGCAGCCGGTCAATATAGACAACATGGTTATATTCATAGTTTTTCCTCCCGACTGAAGCTTGCTCCATCTATGTCCAATTCTGATGATGAGGAAAAATACCTCAAAAGACCGAGTATTCTTTGAATAAGTTACGGATTGTAAGTTTCATCTCGCAGAAAGCACGAAGGGTTTTGATTTGGGGTTATACATACTTACTCTTTGTCAAGGTAATAGCTTACAATTCGTAATCAAACCGGGAAATACCCGGATTTTTGAGACAACCTCTTGAGGGTCCGACAGGACTTTCTGTGAGCGATAAAAGTTCATTTCCGCACAGCATTTTCTGTGGGGCTATTGCCAGTCATGTTCGGAAGATTTTCCTATTGCCTCAACAGGTAATACGGTATGTACAGTTTCTCTCCCGCTTCGTAAAATCTGTTTTTTACGGATCGGGCAAGTCTGTTTTCGTGAGATCTCCTCCGCTTTGTATCACCACAATTGCCAAGACCAAGCTTTCAAGTTCCATTCCCATTCTCCTTCTTGTCGTTTTGCAGCCGGTTCTTTACCTCCTGATACACCTGCTTGAACCGGTCGGTAATATTCTGCCCGTTGAGATAAAGAAAGAACTTGTTAGCAGTGTTCTGTTCTTTAACAATTTCGATTTGATCCTGTACGCCGAAATCCCGGTCATGCTCGGATGAACGAAGATTGCCTGTGAAGGAAATCACCTCACCTGCGAACAGCTTTTTATAGTACCGAGATCCGGTCCCGATATCATTACATAACTGCGCTAGAGGAAAACTCCCTAATGTGTTTACAGGACAGTACAGTAAGGGGCAACAGTGCCCTGCACCAAGAAGACGTAACCCGGTTGTCTTAATAAGATTTCCCGGACCGTTTCAGTAAACTTCAATTGTTTCTAAAAGAAACACTTCTCCCCCCGAAATGTAGAATGCCGCGCAAATTTCTACACTTTTCTTAAACACAATTCTTTGAATAAAAAAATAACCCATTAAAATACAATAAATTATCCCAAAAGATTTATTCCGGCATAAATTTTGCTTATATATAGCATATCGGATAGGATAAGTATTTTGCTAATAAAAACAGAACAATGTAATTAAGAATCGATTGGGAAAACCAAAACAGAAGAAAAGTGAGAA
>DAIQOU010000108.1:0-11310 GCA_036787725.1 Bacteroidales bacterium | reverse complement strand
ATAAGTTTGGTGAAGGGCCGTAAAAAGCCGGTCCGGCACGAGTTATATTGCCGGACCGGCTTTTTAATTCTTTCTGAAAAGTAACCGATTGATATATAGCTTGAAATGAGTTGTGAATTCTTTTTTTGTTGATTAAAATAAACATTCTTCCCCCGAAACGTGTTTTATAAGTAGCAATATTTATTGATAAATACAGTTCATAAAAAATGAAACAACTTGTTCTTGGGGTTTTAACCCTTCTTGACTGATTGTGTACTTACTATCCCGTAAGGTTTTAGTATATAACAGAGAATATTATATTAAAAAATCATTGATAAACATTCAAAATTAATTTCTTGACTTAAAGATTGACGAATATTTTGTAAATCTGCCTTTCAATTCCAAACAAACATTTAATCATCCTAGTTACTGTTTTACAATTACAGTATGTAATCTAACATCCAAAATCGAAAAGTATGATACATGAAATGAATAGTAAAGCATTGGATATAAAGATGTTATTGCTGGTGAAAGGTAAATTGACTCTTTTGGAAATTGAACAATTGCTTCAATGCAAGACTCAAGTATTGATTCTCACATTAAATTGGCTGCTTGCGGAAAATAAGATAAACATTATAAAAAACAATAAAAAATTATATTTCCAACTTAATAAATCTTTTGTGCAAACTTATTAAGTCGATCGCACCCCTCTCCGAACATTACATTAAAAAATAAAAAAACAGATTGAAAATGCGATTTGACGGATTGGCTATAACTGCAACATTCAAACAACAAACATATTGTCTTTCGATCAATGTGTTTGTTGTTGTGTTAAGAGAACCGTTTATTCCGGAACCATTATTTCTCCGTTTATTTTGACATTTTCCATTACCAAATCGATACAATTTTTCATATCGGTGGTTCTGCGTGCATGATCGATAGTAATGTTTTTTAATGTTATATTTCGCAAAGGGGCTTCCGGTAGTCCGTTGGCCATAATTCCGCAACTGTCGGCTCTTCCGCAATAAATATTTTCGATATGAATATTCTTAAATAAAGTAGGATAATTTCCCCCTCGATAACCGTGGTAATCGGTCCGGAAGTTAATCATACCCCAATGACAGATACGGGCTTCAATATTTCGCATCCAAAGGTTTTCAAAATATCCGCCCCGGTCAAGGTTAGACTTAAAATAAATACCATTTCGACAACTGTCTATTTTACAATCCTCTATAAATATATTTCGCACTCCTCCCGACATTTCACTGCCAATAGTAATAGCCCAACGATCGAATTCACAATTACGGATAATCACATTTTCGGTAGGTCGTCCTACTCGCCATCCGTCTTGGTCGCGTCCCGATTTGATTGCAATTCCATCGTCTCCGACATTGAATTTACAGGATTCAATCAGTACGTTGGAGCAAGATTCGGGATCACACCCGTCGTTGTTGTAATTATTGCTTTCAATATAAATGTTTCTCACGATCACATTGTCGCAGTAAACCGGATGAATGATCCAGAATGGAGAGTCGAAGATTTTAACGCCTTCCACCAATACATTTTGACAACTCATGAATTGTATCATGCAGGGTCGGAGGTAATGGCCGGGACCAAATATTCGTTGATAAACCGGTACGGAATCGTTTCCCATCCGGCGCAATAAGTCCATGTCCGGTTTTTCTTTCTGTTTCCATGTGTCAAATACGGCAGCTCCTTTCCCATCTATTTCTCCCGAGCCTGTTAATGCAATGTTTACAGCCTGATAAGCGTAAATAAAAGGGGAATAATTATAACATTCGGTTCCTTCCCATTTCGTCAGAACCATGGGTAAATAATCTTCCGGATCAGTGGAAAATTCCAGTCTGCTTCCTTCTTCCAATCGGAGATTTACATGGCTTTTCAAAATGATGGATCCTTTAATAAAATAAGTTCCTTTCGGAATGGATACAATTCCGCCTCCCCGGTAATTGCAGTCATGAATCGCTTTCATGATTGCAGGCAAGGCATCTGTTCCGTTATCGGACACGGCGCCGTATTCAAGGATATTGTAGATTCGATCGGAAAAGGATGGCGGATAAATTTTTTTCATTATTTCGGGGACTGTATCCCAGCCGGAGAGAACCGGTAAAATCGAATTGTCCGGAGATTTGCATCCGGGCAATGAAACTATTCCTAATAAAAAAATAAGTCGGATGTAAATGTTTTTTTTCATGATATATTATTCTTTTCGAAACGATTTCGACAAAAATAATATATTATTTCTTAATTATCTTTGTGTTGATTGTTTTATTTCCGGCAGTAATTTGTAAGATAAAAATGTTTGTTTTGCTTTAATCCGGTATAAGAAATAGCTTCACCGGAGTATGGTCTGTGTGCAGATTATTTGTACTTTCGCAAAAAAACAATTTATTTGCGATGAATACAAAATATGCATTTGTTTTATTGATTATTCTGTTGGGAACGGAATCATTACTTCGGGCCGCTCCGTTTCGGACGGAAATATATTCACCGAAGATACAGACATTGAGGATTCGTCCGGCTGATGATCCGTTCGGGTTGCCGATTATTGATTTGGAAGGAGGGCAATTCATAGAGGTCAGTTTTGATGAACTGACGGCTCAACCCCATCGATATGTTTATACCGTTACCCACTGCAATGCAGATTGGAATAAATCTCAACTCATTGCTGCCGAATACATGAGCGGATTTCAACAATTGCCGATAGAAGAATATTCCAATTCTTTCAATACCACCATGGATTATGTGAATTATAAAATTTATTTTCCTAATCCTGATCTTACTTTGAAGGTTTCCGGAAATTATGCAGTGCATGTGTTTTCGGATGAAGATATGAATTCTCCTTTGCTGACAGCCTGTTTTTCGATTACGGAACCGTTAGTAGATATTACCAATGCGGGAGTTACTCCCAATACAGATATTGATTTCAATGCTACTCATCAACAGGTTTCTTTTGATATTAATTACAAGTTTAATACAACGGCGCCGTTACAGGAATTTAAGGTATATGTGCAGCAGAATAATCGCAAAGATAATATGGCAGCTTTGGTTCAACCTCAATTGGTACGGGACGGACGTTTAGAGTATACTCATAATAAGGATCTTATTTTTAATGCCGGGAATGAATATCGTCGGTTTGAAATGATTTCTTCCCGTAATAACGGATTAAATATCTATCGGACCGAATACCACGCTCCTTATTTTCATGTAGAGCTTTATCCCGATGAAATCAGAGCAAAACGAAGTTATCGTTATGACGAGGATATTAACGGCCGATTCTTTATTCGCAGTGAAGACGGGGTAGATTATGACTACGAAGCTGATTATTTCTTTGTTCATTTCAGTCTTCCGAGAGAAGAGCCTTACTTGGAAAATATTTATTTGTTAAGTGAAATATTTCATAACATTCCGGATGAACGAAGTCAACTGAAATATAATTATGAACGGAAAACATATGAAATGTCGTTGTTGTTAAAACAAGGGGCATATAATTATTTGTATGTAACTAAAAACGGTAACAAACCGCAAATGGTAACAGATCTCATAGAAGGAAATTATTTCCAAACGGAAAATGAATATACTGTCTATGTCTATCATCGTCCGTTTGGAGGACGATACGATAAGTTAGTCGGGTGGAGAACCGTCCGTTACCAACAATGAAGAAGAATGAAAAGCAAAGATCAATTATGAAGACATTTTTTATTATTATCGGTATTATATATTTGGCATTAAATGCTTATATTTTCTTCCGGGGTTGGCAGGCCTTGCCTGCTTCGCCGGGAATGAGGTGTTCCTATATCATTATTTTTGCCTGTTTTGCATTGGCTTTTCCCGTTGCGATGGGAACCCGGGACATTCTTCCGATCGAAGTGCTTAAAATATTTTATACAATCGGGACCACTTGGTTAGCTTGTATATTTTATTTCTTAATGCTCTATTTAGTAACAGATTTAATTTTCCTTTCTAATAAATTGTTTCATTTCCTCCCGGAGAAGTGGGTGTCCGGATACCGGTTTTTGCAGGTTGTTTTTTCTTCCTTGACAGTCCTTATTTTACTTATTGTCGGATATGTTCGGTTTAATCATCCGGCGGTTGAAGAAATCAATATAAAAATCGATAAGCAAGCCGGAAGCCGGAAAGAATTGCGAGTCGTCGGAATCAGTGACATCCATTTGGGACTTAGTGTGGATAAAGCACGTTTGAGCCGATATGTGGATAAAATTAATTCACTGCAACCTGACATGATCATTATTGCCGGAGATATTATTGATAACAGTGTAAGAGTGCTTAATGCCGAACATTTGGAAGATGAACTCAATCGCTTAAAAGCTCCTTTAGGGGTTTATTCCTGTTTGGGAAACCATGAATACATCAGCGGAGTTGAAGAAAGTCTCGCCTTTTTGAAGAAAACCAACATTCGGCTGTTAATTGATGAGGTTAAATTAATAGATAATTCTTTATATGTTGCAGGAAGAGATGACCGGATGAATCCCCGAAGAATGCCTTTGGATTCATTACTGAAAGACGTGGACCCATCTCTGCCCATTATTCTGTTGGATCATCAACCTTACTTTTTGGAACAAGCAGAAAGCAACGGAGTCGATTTGCAATTTTCGGGTCATACACACAATGGACAATTGTGGCCCGGGAATTTGATTGTGGAAAAAATATATGAAGTGGGCTACGGGTATAAACAAAAGGGAAATACGCATGTATATGTCTCTTCCGGCTTAGCCTTGTGGGGACCTATGTTTCGGATTGGTACCCAATCAGAAGCGGTTGTTTTTAATATCCGATTCCAATGATTTATTTTTATCGTTCCATTGTTCCCCAGCTGTTACTGAATGCATTTATTGTATATCGTATTTGGAAAAGTAAAGACATTCCTCATTTTTTGAAGTGTGTATTGAGTTTCTTGTACGGAGCGGAAGCCGTAATGTATTTTATCGGATTATTGTTTCCCTCTTATCTTTCTATTGAAACATATACGCTTATACAAGAGATCAGCGGAGTATGGGTGCTGTTCAATGCATATCTGGCTGTTCAAATCCTTGGTTTTGACTTGTTTTGGTATGCGAATCGCAGATGGAACTTGTCTCCTCCTTTCAAACCTCGTACCCGAAAACGGATCAAAATAATTGGTTTTCTCGGGGTTCTTTGTTTTATCGGCATACTGCTTTTATGGGGATATCATCGCTTTTTACACCCCGGATTACGGACATTTACATTTAGTTTCAACAAGCCCGAAGTTCCCGGTATTCGACCTAAAGCCACCTATAAATTGCTTGTAGCGGCCGATTTGCATTTGGGATATGTGATTAATAAAGATGTGTTGGAAGCTTATGTCGATTTAATTAATGACCAGCATGCCGACATTGTTGTAATTAATGGAGATCTGGTAGATTATACGATGCGTCCTTTGATTGAAACCGGAATGGATGAAGAATTACGTAAATTAAAGGCTCCCTACGGAATTTATTTTGTACCGGGTAATCATGAATATAAGTTCGATCCGGAGGAACGGTTTGAATGGATTCGAAATGCCGGAATAACAGTCCTGAAAGATTCTTCGGTCACTATAAACAGTACCCTGACCTTGATCGGAAGAGATGATCGGTCCCAAAAAGATAAACGGAAGCCCCTTGCCGATTTATTAAAAAAAACAGATACTTCTTACCCGTATATTCTTTTTACCCATCAACCGGGTGATTTGAAGGAAATTTATCGTTACCGGATCCCGTTAACCATTTGCGGTCATACGCATGGAGGGCAAGTTTTTCCGGGCAATGTGGCAAGCTACATTATGTATACCAATCCTTATGGTTGGCAACGTCGGGGAGAAAGTGCTTCTTATACCACTTCCGGATTGGGACTTTCCGGCCTTCCTTTAAGAGTGGGCACTCGTTCGGAAATTGTTGTTTTTTATATCGAGATATATTAAACTGCCTCGTTCGTACATTTCCGTTTGGGATTTATAGTTATTTTTGATTCCATTTTAATTAAATATCCATGAGAAAAGTAAGATTGACAACTATTAATTTGATTGTTTTCCTAGTTTCTTATTCGTTTATTTGCCACGGAACGAATAAAAATAATGATGATAATGATAAAGAAAAAGAAGCTGTTGTGGTTATTTCAGAGAAACTCCCTATAGCAGACCCGTTTATATTATGTCATGATGATATATATTATGCCTATGGAACTTCTACGGACTCCGGTTTTGAAGTTTATTATTCTACCGATCTGGAGTATTGGAAAAAGTCGGATAATCCGGCATTACATCGTTCCGATTCTTATGGAGATAAATGGTTTTGGGCTCCGGAAGTATATTATGATGAAGCTGCCGGTAAGTTTTATTTGTATTATTCTGCCGAAGAACATATTTGTGTAGCCATCTCCGATTCTCCGTCAGGCCCCTTTATACAAAAAGAGAAAAAACCGATGAGAGAAGAAAAAAGCATCGATTCTTCTATTTTTGTTGATGAAGACGGCACTCCTTATTTATATTTTGTAAGGTTTACGAATGGGAACGTAATATGGGTTGCCGAGTTGGAGAGAGATTTGATTACCATAAAGGAAGAGACGTTGAAGAAGTGCATCGAAGTTTCTCAATCGTGGGAAAAATCGTTGGGAAAAGTAACTGAAGGCCCTTCTATTATAAAAAAAGGAGAAACGTATTATCTGCTTTATTCCGGAAATGATTTTCGGAGTCGGGATTATGGGGTGGGTTATGCAACCTCGTCGTCCCCTTGGGGTCCGTGGATAAAATATGAATATAATCCCGTATTACAGAAACCTGAGGATCATTTGGTAGGAACGGGGCATGGAGCACCTTTCAGGGATCGGGCCGGAAACTACAGATATATATTTCATGCTCATTCGGATACTGCTTCGGTAGGATCCAGAACAAGTTATATCACAGATCTGTCCATTTCTCCGGAAGGAGTTTTATCGATTGGGGGTAATATAATAGAACCTAAAGTCGTAAAATAAAAGACATTTTAAACCATCGTGCATTCATATCATGAAACAGATCACCCTTTTTTTTATCTTTTTTATCTTTTTTTGTTGCACCGGTTGGTCAGCCGGAGAAAACAAACCTTTCGGTTTACTTACCGACTTGATTGAGCATACCGATCGTACGTGGTTGAACGGCTACCTGTCGGATATCCCGGTTTGGGATACTGAACGGGCTATTGAATCGTTGCAATATGTTGAAATAGGATCATCCCGACCGTCTTTCAGTTGGATTGTTCCCGGAGACAAAGAAGGAACACAACAAACTGCCTATCGCATTATTGTAGCCGATTCTCATGCAAAGGCTTTGTCCGGAAAAGGAAATGTTTGGGATAGCGGGATTGTCAATAGCAATCAATCAACGGCTGTCTTGTATGCCGGTAATCCTCTTCAACCCGACAAAGTTTATTTTTGGCGAATAAAAACAACTGCAAATACCTGTGGCGAAAGTAATTGGTCGGAAGTGAAAGCATTTCGAACAGCCTCAAAACTTTCAACCTATGCTGCTTGTGCCTATCCGCAAGTAAAAATGGAAGAGTATCCCGTTGCCATTACTTCGTTCTCGCCCGCAATTACCGTAATTGATTTTGGCAAAGATGCTTTTGCCCAATTATTATTAACACTTACTTCCGAATGCGGAAATGACAGTGTCATTGTTCATTTGGGAGAATATTTGAAAGAAAATAGGGTGGATCGTAATCCGGAAGGAGCCATCCGTTATCAACAATACCCGTTGAGGTTGAATAAAGGGACTCATACCTACAGGATAAAGATTCGACCGGATAAACGAAATACCGGTAAAGAGGCTATTCTTATGCCCGGTTATATAGGGGAAGTTCTTCCTTTTCGGTATTGCGAAATAGAAAGATATACTAAATCGATTGATAAGACCGATATAAAGAGAGAAACCGTTTTTTACCCGTTCGATGATTTTGCTTCCTTTTTTGAATGCAGTAATGATACGCTGAACCGTATTTGGGACATGTGCAAATATTCGATAAAGGCAACATCCTTTGCCGGAATTTATATTGATGGAGATAGAGAGCGAATTCCTTATGAAGCTGATGCTCTTATTAATCAACTTTGTCATTACGGAGTGGATCGAGAATATTCTATGGCCCGTCGTTCGCATGAATATTTACTCGAGCATCCGACTTGGCCCACGGAATGGATTTTGCAAGCAGTGTTAATTGCATGGTATGACTATATGTATACCGGAGACAGTCGCTCTCTCAAAGCTAATTATACTATCCTTAAAGCTCGTACACTTACACAATTAAAGGAAAAGAACGGTTTGATAAGTACGACTACAGGACTTCAAACTCCGGAATTCTTATCTTCTGTTAATCGTTCCGATGCAATGATAAAAGATATTGTAGATTGGCCCCATACGGGTATTCTCGGACTGAATAAGCAGGAAGGCGGAGAAGCAGACGGTTTTGTGTTTACGGATTATAATGCCGTAACAAATGCTTATCACTATGAGGCCTTAAAGTTGATGGCTAAAATTGCAGATGCCCTTAATATTCAGTCGGATGCTTCTTATTATAAAAAAGAAGCTGCGGCATTTCTCTCTGATTTTAATAATGTGTTTTTCTGTAAAAAAACAGGGTATTATAAAGATGGAGATACAACCTCTCATGCCTCTTTACATGCAAATATGTTTCCTGTCGCATTTGGAATGGTTCCGGCCGGTAAGATAAATAAAGTAATTGATTTTATCCGTACCCGCGGGATGGCATGCAGTGTATACGGCTCTCAATTTCTGATGGATGCTCTTTATAATGCTTCGGATGCAGCTTATGCTCTTTCCATGCTGACAAAATCGGATGACAGGGGATGGTATAATATGATACGTGTCGGATCTACTATCTCATTGGAAGCTTGGGACAATAAATACAAGCCTAATCAAGATTGGAATCACGCTTGGGGAGCCGTTCCTGCCAACATTATCCCCAGAAAGTTGATGGGAGTCGAACCGGTACTTCCGGGATTTGATAAAGTACGAATTAAACCGCAGTTGGCATCTCTTTCCCGGGCTAAAGCGATCATCCCCACGATAAAGGGTGAGATAAAGTTGGAGATTGAAAATAAAAATAAAGAATATAGAATGGAGGTAACCATACCTTCCAATATGGAAAGTGAAGTATATCTGCCTTTATTATCGGAAAAATATGAGGTGAGAAAGAATGGAGACATACAAAAAACAATACGGGTAAAAAATGCCCCTTTTATTTCTTTGGGGAATATTCCTTCCGGTAAATATGTAATCACCATGGTTTATTAAATATACGGGTGTTAAACAAAGTATCAAAGTCGGTGATTTATACCGGAAAATATGCTTATTTCATACAATCATATATTGTATTAAATTGATTCTTAAAAGGTAATCTTTAATCATCAATGCTGTTAGTGTAGTTGGATAGAAAAGGGGGGCACTTCAAAGTGGGATAAATGCCCCCTTTTATTTGCGGAATATTTTCCCTTATTCGGTCGGTTCATTAAGTATTTTCTTGGCTCTGTTCAGCATTTGGGCGCAGGGCTCCGTGGGAGTAACGGTATTGAAGGTGCTTACTTCTTTGTTGAGTCGATCCAATTTTTCAAGTGCTTGGGAAGTTCCTTGTGAAAGGAGTTCTGCTCGGAGAATTCGTATTTTTTCTACATCTTGGATTCCTTCCCTCAATCGTTCAAAACGAATGGAACTGCGAGCTTCGGGGTAGACAATGTAAGTATCGCCGGCAGGCCAGGTACGAAAACGGGAATCCGTCAATGGATTTTCTACCCATGAATTGTAAGCCCAGCGTAGGAATCCGTCGTAATCTGCAGCTAATGCATACCAGGCGGCATAGGTTGCTTCGGCCGGATCCGAAAATGTAAAAACATTGGGAAAGGGATGAGAACAACATACATAATAGGTCGTAATCAATCCGTTGGCTCTGCGGGAAGCGATATCGGATGAATCTGCCTTAGCGTCTGCTCCAACACACATATCGTTGATAAACGGATATTTTTTATAACTTTTATGATTGTCAGCCAGGGATATACCCAATTCCGGTGCTGCTTTGGCAAGTAATTCCAAAGTAGCTTCCATTGCTTCCGGTGAACGCTCGTCCATGGCAATATTGGTAATTTTCAACCATCCTTTTTCTTTCAAATGAACGGTAAAATCATGTAGAAAGGGAGTCCACATCTCTTCAAATATCGGAGTTCCCGGATCGGCTTTGACGGTTACGGTATCGCCGGTTTGTATATCAATATAATGTAATTCGTTATTCCAGGGAACTACGGAATAACAATTGATCATTTTATTGATCCCGATTTCCTGCATAAATTCAATCCATCGATCAAAAACAGTATAATCATAGGACCAAGACTCATCTGTATTTTTGGTCCAAGTAATCATATCTTCATAACGATCGAAAGTTTGAACATTCCAAGGATCTTTATTTAAGGTGGCTGTAATTACTTTTTGTCCGGCATCCGCCAGTAGTTTCATCACCGGCCGCATGGCTTCAAAATGTTCGTCACTCCACAGGGGCAAGTCTTGAATACGTGCTACAGCCGAAGGATGTTGCCATAAATCCAAATGATAAGACCATTGAGAGGCCGGGGGCAGGATTCGGTTGATGACTTCCAATTCCAGTTCCGGTTCGGAAATCTTTTTTCCTTGTGCCGAAATGGTGAGTTTACTTTTATAAATTCCCGAAGTGGCGCTTTCCGGAATGTCAATCGTAATCCATACCGGACGTACGGTGGCTGCCGGGATATCAAAACACTTAAGATTGTCCAGCATATCTGCCGATAAAGAAGCCGGAAAGTCTTCGGGCTTTCGGTAGCCGCATCCGGGTTCAAAAATATCGGTCATTACGTATCTTACAAAACGAGCTTGAGCAATATCTGCAGAAAGTGTTGCGGAAGAAGAATTGAATACCGTAAATTCACAGGTAACTTCGGATATTTCTTCCGATGTCCAAAGAACCAACTGGGCAGATACCCGCTCTCCTTTCCAACCGGTAATTCGATGAGCCGGGGAGGCTGTAAGGTCGGGTACGGATGACTTTGCATAGCGAATATCCGTACTGCCAAAGGATACATGAAGACCGGGAGCAACGTTTGCCCATTCCGGATCGGAAGGAGCAGGATCGGGCAATTCTTCAAAAGTGGTACAATCTTTAACACTCTTTTGTTCGCATCCTGCCCAAAAGAAACAACAGACAAGAATAAAACCAAACAAACCGGATCGAAAGGTGTTTTTTCTTTTCATAAATCTGAAATTGTATTTTATAAAATTAT
>DAIQOU010000596.1:0-3069 GCA_036787725.1 Bacteroidales bacterium | reverse complement strand
TTTTTTATTAAAAAAGATGAATATGATCAATAATATAAAGATAATCGGAATGCTGTCGTTAATTATCTCCCTATTCGGATGTGTTAAGGATGGTGTTGATGAATGTCCGGAATGTCCTGAGGCCCATGTGAAGATCAATTTCTTTGCCGAAAAATTCAGGAATAAATATCAGGATCCTCTGATGGAAAGAGAAGAAAAGTTTTGTGATCGTGTCAGTCACCTCAGGTACTATCTTTATAAAGATGGAGAACTTTATTCTCAGGGTATGATAGACAGCTTTTCTGATCCGCACAGTCCCGGGTTTTTAATGGAATATTCCGGATTAAAATATGGAAATTACACAGTAGTTGCCGTTGCTAATTGCAGTGGAGAATCTCTCTCCGGTGATCCGACCAAAATGAATCAATTGCTTCTCACTTATCCCGGGTGTGAAACTACGGAAGATTATTTTACCGCTGTTTTTCCCTTTACGGTGGATGCTCCCACATCGGATGAGTATAATGTCGGATTATTACGTGCTCACGGAGTGATCAGATATACATTTGAGAATATGCCTTCGGACATTTCGGATATTGAGATTCGTATGGAAAATGTATATGGGAAAAAATGGATTGCAGGCAACTACGAAGAAGGAACCAAAGTTTCCAGACGCTATAAAATGAATACGACCGGTGTTAAACAATCGGTAGAAGACTATGTGATCGGTACATTTCCTTCCATAGCCGGGGAAAAATCCGCTTATTATTTGAATTTGTATCGAGAGGGTGAAATAACCCCCTATATCAGTCAATTAATTTCCGATACCCTTACCGTTACAAGAAATCAGTTATTGGAAATAGCTGTAAAATTCAATGATGGAAATCTTGATTTTGAAATTGATTTGGACAGTGATTGGGACGGCTCTCATTCGGATGTAGAAACTGAATTATAACAATCTTAAAAAAAATATAGGATGAAAAAAGGAATTTTTATATTGATTTCGCTGATATTATCAGTGTCTTTATATTCCCAACATGTCGGTATCAAAAATAATTTACTTTATGATGCAACTTTAACCCCTAATTTAGGGCTGGAGATAGGCATGGGAAAAAAGACCACTTTAGACCTTATCGGCGCATATAATCCCTTTACATTTAAGGATGACAGAAGATTTAAACATTGGCTGGCCCAGCCGGAAGTACGCTTTTGGAGCTGTGAAAAATTCAATGGTACTTTCTGGGGAATTCATGCCCATGGAGGAGAATTCAGTGTAGGAGGATGGAAGTTGCCGTTTGATATGTTCAAACCTTTAAAAGATCATCGATATGAAGGCTATTTTGTAGGAGGCGGTATTAGTGTCGGACATCAATGGATGTTGAGTAAACATTGGAACTTGGAAGCTTCTATTGGAGCAGGCTATGCTTTTATCGAGTATGAAAAGTATAAACACAACGAATGCGGTCCCAGACTCAAAAAAGATACTTACAATTATTGGGGAGTAACAAAAGCAACTATTTCTTTAATTTACATCATTAAATAATATTAAGATATGAAAAAGATATACTGTTATATGGTGATAGTCGCCATGTTATTGCCGATAGTTGGATTGAAAGCTCAACAGATAGATGCGAATACGATCTATCCGGATAATGTGGTGATCAGGAGGGATGGAAGCCGGGTATTTATGACGTTAGATATAAATGTTGACCGGTTAGACCTTTCTTCCCAGCAAATGGTTGTTATTACTCCGGTGGCAGTCGCTGCGGACAATAGTAATATATACAGATTCAATCCGGTGGTTGTTACTGGTTCCAAACGGGAACGGGCCTTGGAACGGGCGGTGGATTTTAATAATTTTAAGTTTGATTCGCAACCCCAACAAATTATACGTCGTGAGAATGGAAAAAGTCAATCGGTTCCGGTTTCGTATGAATTTCCGTATGCGGGTTGGTTGCATAATGCCAATCTGGTTTTTGAAATAGACCGAATCGGATGTGCTTGCAAAAACGATTTTAATAACCGTTATACTGCCTTTTCTCCTATACTGCCGGTGGTGGTAGATCCTAAATATGATCTTACCTATGTTACTCCGCCTGTGGAAGAAATAAAACAGCGAAGTGAAACATATACTGCAAGGTTGAATTTTGAAGTTGGAAAATATCAGTTGTTACGAAATTTCAAAAATAATGCAACGGTGCTGGATGAAGTCGACAGAATCATCAGTGAAATCCGAAATGATGCCAATCTCACGGTGAAAGATTTTTCAATTACAGGATATGCTTCTCCGGAAGGAAATCCTCAAAGCAATATGACGTTGTCGGAAAATCGGGCTAAGGCTTTTGTTTCTTATTTAAGAGAACGGTATAATATTAAGCCTTCCGACATCAAGACCGATTGGAAAGGAGAAGATTGGGACGGACTTCGAAAAGCGGTAGTTGCCGGAGATTTGAGTAATAAGCAAGCGGTTTTGGATGTTTTAGATAATGAAACGGATGTGATGCGACGTAAAACGAAGGTAAAACAGTTGGCCGGAGGGGAGACTTATCGGGTAATGTTGAGAGATTATTATCCGCCGCTTCGACGGAACGATTATACGATTTCGTATGTTGCTCGTAAATTTGATGTGAATGAAGCGAAGGAATTAATAAAAACGAAGCCGCAACATCTCAGCCAAAATGAAATGTTTTTGGTTGCCAACACCTATCCGAAAAACAGTAAGGAGTTTAAAGAAGTATTTGATATTGCGGTTCGTTTATACCCGAATAATCCGCATGCTCAATTAAATTCAGCAGCTCTTGAAGTTGAAAACGGATCGTTGGATGTTGCCTTGGACCGGCTTAAAAATATAGATATGCCGGAGGCATGGAACAATTTGGGAATCATTTATTTCAAAAAAGGAGATTACGGAAAAGCGGAAGAGTTTTTCAATAAGGCTGCCAATGCAGGACTTAAAACGGCTTCCGATAATTTACTTCAATTTTCTAAATGGAAAGAAAGCCAAATGTAAACATAAGAATTATAAGTACTCATTCTTATATTTACATTTGGCTTTCTTTCCATTTAGAAAATTGAAGTAAATTATCGGAAGCT
>DAIQOU010000595.1:0-3071 GCA_036787725.1 Bacteroidales bacterium | reverse complement strand
TAAACCAAACAACTCCATTATAATAGATTTTTATATATTCAATTTTACATACCGAAACCGGCCAGTCCTATTTGTTCGTAAAAACAACTGATAATACCCACTGCAAAGATCCCTATCGTACACAATACCAGACTTGTTTTGTTGTATCCGTCCGAAGAGAAACGACTTACAGACTGTTCATCTCCTTGTTTAATGAACATAGCCTTGATTATTAAGAGATAATAATACAAAGAAATGATTGTATTTAATAAAGCCAAAAACACCAATAAAAATTGTCCTTGTTCGGCGGCTGCTGCAAAAATAAAGAACTTACTGAAGAATCCGGCAAAAGGGGGAATTCCTCCCAAGGAGAACAATGCAAGCATCATCACAAAACTTAATTTGGGATTGGTTTTGTAAAGACCGTTAAATGCTGCAATTGAAGTATCTCCTTTGGCTTGATTTTCTACAGCGGCAATCACCCCGAAGGCAGCTAAATTAGAAAATACATATACCAATACATAATATACGGTAGCTGTCATTCCCTGTGCCGTTCCGGCAATAATACCCAGCAAGATATATCCTGCTTGCGAAATGGACGAAAAGGCGAAGAAACGTTTAATATCTTTCTGACGGATCGCAAATATATTCCCCAATGTAATGGTAATGATGGAAAGCCACCATAGAATATGTTTCCAAATAACTTCAATGTTACCGAATACTTTGTATAAAGCAAACATCAATGCAAATGCTGCAGCTGCTTTAGATACCACGGAAAGATAGGCGGTTACCCCTGTCGGAGCGCCTTCGTAAACGTCTGCCGTCCATAAATGGAAAGGAACCAACGAAATCTTGAACCCCAATCCGGCAAAGAAGAAAACAAAACCTAAAATAATCATCGGTTCTCCAATGATACTTCCGGACATATCGGAAAAGTACAGCGTTCCTACTGCTCCGTAAAGGAAGGATAAACCGAATAGCATAATTCCGGAAGATAATGCGGAAATCAAAATGTATTTAGCTCCTGCTTCTGCCGATTTTTCTTTGTATTTATTAAACGCTGCCAAACAAGCCAACGGTAGCGAAGCGGTTTCCATACCGATATATAGCATCATAAAGTTACCGGCTGAGATCATCAGATACATTCCCAACAGAGTGGCTAAGGTAATAGTAAAAAATTCCCCTCTTTTATGTACTGTATCTTCCGATTTTAACCAGTTATTTACTTGGAGAAAAACGATTAATGTGGCAATATTCAGAATATTTTTCATAATGATGGTTATGTTCGAATTGATGAACAATCCCCCAAATGCTTCACCTGTCGGAGCCGGTAAAAATCCGAAAGCTGTATGTATTGTAAACAACAAGCAAGCGATGGGCTGAAACCATTTTTTCCCTTTTTCCGAACCGAAAACATCATACAGGAACAGAATGATGAAAACGGCCATCAATCCCATTTCCTGTTGCATTAGCAAAAAATTACTGAAGTTCATATCTTTATATTCTTATTTTACAATGTTGAATAATCGTGTGATTATATAGCCAATTTTTGAATGATCGGAATTAAACTGTCACTGATTAATTGAGAAACTCCGAATGGAAACATTCCTACAGCAGCTATGGCTACAATCAAGCCGATAGCGGATACTCTTTCATACCATTTCGCATCCGGCAATCCCAAGTGGTGTTCATCCTGAACCGGACCATATAATATTTTACCGACTGTACGTAAAATATAGACAGCAGTAATAACAATGGAACAACAAGCTGCTATGGTTAATACTCGTCGGAAGAGATCCGGATGTTGGAATGAGCCGACGAAAATAGTCATTTCGGCTACGAATCCGCTTAATCCGGGTAATCCCAACGATGCTAACCCGGCAATGACATAACATACAGAAGCAAACGGCATAATTTTCATCAATCCTCCCATTTCACGTATGTCCCGAGTATGGGTACGACCGTAAATCAATCCGATCAAAGCAAAGAATAAAGCAGTCATTAATCCGTGAGAGAGCATTTGCATTACAGCTCCCGTCATTGCTGTTTGATTCATCATTAAAATGGCAAACAATACCAATCCGCAATGACTTACGGAAGAATAGGCATTGATATATTTCAAGTCGGTTTGAACCACGGCACTGAATGCTCCGTATACTACACTGATTCCGGTCAGGATTAAAAATATCCATCCCAATTCATGTGCAGCTTCCGGCATCAGATACATGGCTACCCGGAAACAACCGTAACCTCCGAGTTTCATCAATACACCCGCGTGTAACATAGATACTGCGGTAGGAGCGGAAGCATGCCCGTCGGGAGACCAGGTATGGAACGGAAATAAAGCACCCAATACTCCGAATCCCAAAAAGGTTGCCGGGAAAATCCAACGTTGCAGTTCGATGGGTATATGTAATTTGGAAATTTCCAATAAGTTCATGCTTACGTGACCGGAGCCGTAATAAATTCCAAGGATTCCGACCAAAAGGAAGGCTGATCCGCCCATCAACATCAGTGTCAATTTCATGGCCGAATACTCTTTCCTGCCGGTACCCCACAGACCGATAAGCAGATACATCGGAATCAAGGCTACTTCATAGAATAGAAACATGGTAAACAAGTCAATCGAAATGAAGAACCCGAATACGCCGACCGAAAGCAAACAGTACCACAGAAAATATTCTTTGGCCATTTCCATTTTCCAAGAAGAAAATACTCCGGTAAAGACAATGATGGAGGATAATACCAACATGACTACCGAAATACCGTCCACTCCTATGGAATAGCCTATATTTAACGGTTTATACCACAAAGTGCTTGAAACAAAGAGCATCTCATCGTTCGAAACGGCACGTTCCTGAACAAACATGACGGACAGAACTCCTGCCAATACCAATAATACTGAAGCTCCCGTAACCATAACCGTCCGTATTTGCTGCATGCTTTTGCACACAAACAATACCAATATCATCAAGACCGGAACCAGTACGAATAAAGATAAAATATTCATAATTTCTTGAACTTTTGAGTTGTCGGTTAATAAACCGGTTTATTTTTATTTCTGAGACACAAGATATTTTCAACGTTAGTTA
>DAIQOU010000594.1:0-3072 GCA_036787725.1 Bacteroidales bacterium | reverse complement strand
TAAATAATTGATCGGTAAAGTCAGTGTTAAAACAAATGCGACAGCTATACCAAGTCCCATGGCAGTTTTAACATTTTTTGAAACGGCTAAAAACGAACACATTCCCAAGAAGTAGGCAAATATCATATTGTCTACAAAGATGGAACGTACGAACGTGCTTATCATATCTTGCATAACTCTTATCTTTAATTATTTTCTTGCAAATCTTTATTCTTTAAGCGTTGTACCCAAATGATACAAGCTACAACAATCAGTGCCATAGGCGGAAGAATCATTAAACCGTTGTTTTCATACCCCCACTCATATACTTTGTCCGGAATCACTTGGAATCCGAGTAAAGTTCCCGAGCCGAACAACTCCCGGAAAAAGCCGACAATCACCAAGATAATGCCGTATCCCAATCCGTTTCCTATCCCGTCCAAAAAAGCAGGCCACGGTTTATTTCCCAAGGCAAATGCTTCCAACCGTCCCATCAATATACAGTTGGTAATGATCAATCCGATAAATACGGAAAGTTGTTTACTTACTTCATAGGCAAAAGCCTTAAGAATTTCATTTACTATGGTAACCAAAGCGGCCACCACTACCAACTGAACAATGATTCTTATACGATTGGGAATGGTGTTCCTAAGCAGAGATATAATAACATTAGCAAATGCAACAATGACGGTTACGGAAATCGCCATGACAATGGAAGGCTCCAATTTACTGGTAACAGCCAATGCAGAACAAATTCCCAACATCTGTACCGTAATCGGATTATCTTTTCCTATCGGATTTAATAAAATGGATTTATTTTTATTAGAAAGAAGTCCCATAATTAATTATTTTTTTTGGTTAAAAAAGCAGCATATGCTTTTATACTGGAATAAAGCATGGCATCAACCCCTTGACTGGTAATTGTTCCTCCCGAAATTCCGTCTACATAATCTCGTCCGGCCTCACTCTTTCCCGGTTTAACAATCGCAATGGAAACAAATTGTCCGTCCTTAAAAAATTGTTTCCCGGTAAAAGAATGACCAAAAAAGGATTGACTGATTTCAGCCCCCAATCCCGGAGTCTCGCCGGCATGCCCGAAATCGGCTCCGTAGACTGTATTTTTATCTTCATCCAATGAAATATATCCCCAAAGAGGACCCCATAAGCCGGCACCCGACATAGCCAAAATATATTTTTTCTTCCCGTCTACCGAAGCTTCAAATACCGGATAGGTACGTTCGGATTCGGGTTTAAGCAATTCTTTTGACAATTCGGCATCAAAAGCATTTCCTTCGGTTTTATCCCCTTGGATATTCACCAAATAAGAATCTGTTATCAACTCTTTGAACTTACTTTGAGCATCTTGGGCGGAAGAATTAATATTGATGGATCTCAATATCTGACTCATTTTATCTGTAGCCTCATTTTCTGCTTGTTTGCTTTTTAATGTTTGAGAAGTAAAAGCCAACACCAATGCTACCAATACTACCATTACGGAAGCATAAATAATTGTATATTTATTACTGTTTCTGTCCATAGTTCCTTCGTTATTTAGAATTTAGAACTCTTCTTCTCAACCGTTTCTTCACATTTGCCTCGACTACATAAAAGTCAATGAGAGGAGCAAATGAATTCATGAATAGAATCGCCAACATCATTCCCTCGGGATAACCGGGATTCAATACCCTAATCAATACGGCAAAAACACCGATCAAAAATCCGTAAATATATTTTCCCGTTTCCGTTCGACACGAAGTCACCGGATCGGTAGCCATAAAAACAGCGCCGAAAGCAAAGCCTCCCAACAATAGATGTTCCCAGGGAGTAATCTGCATGGCAGGAGTAGTTCCTATAGCATTAAATAAAAGTGCAGTTCCAATTCCTCCGATAAATACGGAAAACATGGTTTTGAAACCGGCAACGCCGGTAAACAATAAAATAACGGCCCCAATCAAGATGGCCAATTTGGAAGTTTCTCCAACAGATCCCGGAATAAATCCCAAAAACATATCCCAAAGTTCCAACGGATTTCCCAACGTATCGGTAGGTTGTATCGGTTGAGCGGAAGAACCGATCTGTCCTAAAGGAGTGGCTCCGGAATAACCGTCAACCACATTTCCGGCACCCAATCCGAAAGTAGAATCCGTTCTGACAAAGACTTGATCTCCCGACATTTTAGAAGGATATGCAAAGAATAAAAATGCCCGTGCAATTAATGCAACATTCCAGATATTGTATCCGGTTCCTCCAAATACTTCTTTGGCAAAAATAACCGAAAAAGCAGTGGCTATGGCAATCATCCATAAAGGAGTATCTATCGGAACAATAAGAGGGATAAGCATTCCGGATACCAAAAATCCTTCCTGTATCTCATGTCCTTTATATTGAGCTATTATAAATTCAATTCCCAATCCTACCGCATAGGAAACCACAATAATCGGAAGGACGGAGCACAAACCGAATAAAAAGGTAGACCAGAAGCCGGGCTGCTGTCCAATGGCCAAATAATGTTGCAAGCCGACATTATACATTCCAAACAATAAAGCAGGAATGAGTGCAATAATAACAATGGTCATGGTTCGCTTGGAATCGACACTATCATGAATATGAACCCCCGATTTTGAAGTTTTATTGGGAACAAAAAGAAATGTTTCAATTCCATCAAAAAGAGAATGAAACATCGAAAACTTTCCTCCCGGCTCAAAATTAGGCTTAATCTTATCGAGACAATTTCTTAAAGCTTTCATTTATTTATTTTAATTCTTAAATTTAGAAATCATATTAAAAAGCAGGAATGCGATTAATTCATTTCTTTATATAACAAATCCAACCCCTTTCTAACTATTTGTTGAATTTCAATCTTGGAGGTATCAACAAATTCACAAAGCGCAAAATCTTCGGGAGCCACCTCGTAAATACCGAGATTTTCCATTTTATCAATATCAAATGCAATGATCGCTTTTAATAAATATTCGGGATAAATATCCATCGGAAATACTTTATCATATTCGTTAGACATGATCATTGCACGTTTCCCGCCTTTGATACGGGCATCCATTATATATTCTTTTTTAGTTAACGGCTCGATCAGCC
>DAIQOU010000593.1:0-3072 GCA_036787725.1 Bacteroidales bacterium | reverse complement strand
TTTTGATTCGGTAGTCAGTCGGAAGAGAAGGATGTTTCAAATCTATATGGAGAACCCGATTGTTTTTTTTATCCAGTTTTTTTAATCCTTCATTATAAGTGGCAATCCATACATTTCCTACCTCATCAAAACAGAGGTCTGTGATTCCGGCCGCGTGTGTACTGTTGGGTTCGTCCGTATAAATGGGATAATGAATAAATTGGTGAGAAGAACAATCAAAAGCATTCAATCCTCCGTGTTTGGTAGCTATCCATAACACATTATCGACCGTATCTGCCAATATTTTGTTTATACCGTTATCACTTACGGTATTCCGGTCGGATGGAGTCACTTTAAAACTCTCAAACGAGTGTCCGTCAAATCGATTAAGTCCGTCTGCCGTACCAATCCATACAAATCCGTCTTTATCTTGTGCTATGGAAAGTATATAATTATCGGACAGCCCGGCCTCAATTCCCATCTTATCAATGGAAAATTGTGAGAAGAGGCAGGTCGGCATCCATAAAATGATAAATAATACTTTCGCCAAGGAAGACATAACAATCACTACAGGTTTTATACTCATTACTTCCTATCCGCAGAAAGGATAAAGGGTCCCGGTACAAAACTAATAAAAATTAACTATTTATCGGAATTATATAAAAATAAAGCGAGATAACCGAATACCGTCTTTTTTATGTTAATTTACGACTGTCTTAAAAAGCTTATTTATGTATTTTTGACACACTTGAAAGTAAAACCGGAATATGTCGATTCATATTGAAAATTACAACAATTTTATTCCTTGTTTTCTTTGCCAAAAGCCGGAATGATAATTAAGTAAATAAACCGGTTATTTCGTATTATCATACAGGCAACACAACCATGATTCACTAATCGATATGAATAAAGAATAACGTATGAAAAAGAAACATTCAATCTTATTATGCAGTTTTTTTCTTTCTGCAAGTCTGATCGGACAAAACACTTCGGACATAGAAATCCGAATGGAAAAGAAAGCAAAAGAAATCATTTCCCGGCTGAGCGTGGATGAAAAAATCAGCCAGATGATGAATGATGCCCCGGGAATAGAACGGTTAGGCATTAAACCCTATAACTGGTGGAGTGAAGCATTGCATGGAGTCGCCCGTAACGGACGCGCCACGGTTTTTCCGGAACCTATCGGACTCGGAGCCACTTTCGATGCCGATCTGGTACGCCGGATGGCCGATGCAATTGCTACAGAAGGAAGGGCCAAATTCAATGTAGCCCAAAGCATCGGCAATTACGGCATTTATGCCGGACTTACTTATTGGTCTCCGAATGTAAATATTTTTCGTGATCCGCGTTGGGGACGGGGAATGGAGACATTCGGAGAAGATCCTTACCTGAGCGGTATCATCGGCAGCGCTTTTGTAAAAGGGCTGCAAGGAGACCATCCTTTTTACTTGAAAGCGGCAGCTTGTGCCAAACATTATGCGGTTCATTCGGGACCGGAAAAAGACCGTCACTCTTTTGATGCCATTCCTTCCAAAAAAGATCTGTACGAAACTTATCTTCCTGCTTTCAAGATGTTGGTCGAAGATGCTAAAGTAGAAGCCATCATGGGAGCCTACAACCGCGTTTACGGAGAAAGCGCCTCCGGAAGCAAGTTCCTTCTTATTGATGTATTAAGAAACGATTGGGGGTTCAAAGGACATGTGGTTTCGGATTGCGGCGCCGTTACGGATATTTTTACAGGTCACCATATTGCCAAGAGCCACGCGGAAGCGGCTGCCATAGCCGTTAAAAACGGATTAAATCTGGAATGCGGAGGCAGTTTCAAGGCTTTAAAAGAAACGTTGGAACAAAATTTATTAACGGAAGAAGACCTGGATAAAGCCCTTTTTCCATTAATGATGACCCGCCTTAAACTGGGAATTCTTACGGAGGAAGATACATCTCCTTATGCCGATATACCCGCCTCGGCGGTAGCATGCAACGAGCATGCCCTACTTGCTCGCGAGGCAGCTCAAAAAAGTATGGTATTATTAAAAAACGACCATGCGCTCCCCATAAAAAAAGAGATTAAAAATATGTATGTAATCGGTCCGCATGCTACCGATGTATTCTCCATGATGGGAAACTATTTTGGTGTATCCAACCGTTACAGCACCTATTTGCAAGGCATTGCGGATAAAGTAAGTGATGGAACAAGTATCAACTATAAGCTGGGATTCATGTCTTATATGCCAAGCGTCAACTCTATGGATTGGGCATTGGGAGAAGCTCGCGCTGCAGAAGTGTGTGTTGTATTTATGGGAATATCGGGAGCCATGGAAGGGGAAGAAGGTGACGCCATTGCCTCTGCACACTTGGGAGATAAAAAGGACATCAAACTGCCGGAACACCAATTGGATTTTTTACGCAAGGTAACCAAAGACAATAATAATAAAGTAATTACGGTTATCACCGGCGGAAGCCCGATCGATGTAAAAGAAATTTCAGAACTCTCCGATGCTGTCGTTATGGCTTGGTATTCCGGACAAGAAGGAGGATATGCGTTGGGAGATCTTCTCTTTGGAGACGTCAATTTCTCGGGACGCCTCCCGGTTACATTCCCTCTCTCAACCGATTCCCTCCCTCCTTTTGAGGATTATTCCATGCAAGGACGTACCTATAAATACATGGAGGGCAACATCATGTATCCCTTCGGTTATGGATTGACTTACAATATCGTAAATTATGGGGAAGCAAAGATTCTTAATCCCAAGCACAAAGGGAAACAACCAATACAATTGGAACTCATGCTGAGCAATATGGGAGATCGCCCGGTGGAAGAAGTAGCACAAGTATATCTGAAAGCCCCGGGAGCCGGCATAAATACCCCCCTCTCCTCTCTCATTGATTTTAAGAAAGTAAGCATGGCACCCGGCAGCTCGCAAACCGTAGAATTTCTTATCGAACCCGATCAATTAATGATGATCGGAGAAGACGGTTCCTCCCGACTTCTCAAGGGAGAATATACGTTGATCATTTCAGGAGCTGCTCCGGGAAAACGATCCGAAGAACTGGGGGTGAAAAGCTGTGAAGTGAAATTTAAGATATGAATGA
>DAIQOU010000592.1:0-3074 GCA_036787725.1 Bacteroidales bacterium | reverse complement strand
CTCCGGCTGCCGAGGAATCCGACTTGTCATTTCAAACATAGTATCGGCATCCTCTTAAACGTTTTTTCTTAACTTAATGACATTGCCCCGACAGGGGCAACATGTGCATAACCCCGAGCTTGCAGCTCGGGGCAGTAAGACTCCCCCTGCTAAAGGGTTGGTATAGGGGGGATTTGTGCCTTCCCCGGGTTACGCTTCGCTTACCCAAGGTTATGCATGGTAAAGCCCTTCGGGCTTTCTCTCGAACGAAACTTACAATTCGTAACTTTGTCGGGAAATACCCGGACTTTTGGCACACCCTCTCCGGCATTTTATCAAAGTAAATTTCATGGAAGGATGATTTTTCCCGAACTTAATCGGCTCTTCCATCTCCGAAAAATCAACTAAACCATAAGCGCCGAATTCGCGGTGGATGGAATCTGCATCATAAAAAAACAGTTTGGCTCCTTTCCTTAATTCGAACCGGTCTTTACTCAATTGCTTCCCTTTTCCATACATGGAATCAGCTTTTGATATCGTGGAGAAAATCATATACCCGGACGGTTTCAATTGGTTATAACAATCTTGAATAAATTTTTTCCGTTCCCTTTTATTCAGCAAATGAATAAGGGCGTAGCAAAATATTCCGTCATAAAGCTTGTTCTCGAAAGGCATATCGGTCACAGAACCATGATAAATAGGTATATTGAGTTTGCTTTGTATTCTTGCCAGGTCAATGGCTGTTTTTGAAATTTCAATCCCCGTCACATTCATTCCGTTCTCAAGGAAAATACCGGCATTCCGACCATACCCGATCCCCGGAATCAATAAGTCTTTAGCTCCTTTCTTCAAGAAAAAATCTTTCGCCGCTTCGGCAGCCTCTGCAGGTTCAAAACCCCACATGGTTTGCTTTTCAATAAAATTGGCCTCCCAAAACTCCGTCATTTCAATTCTCTTTCCTTTAGTCTTTTTTTATAAACACTGTACTCCGTTTTCCTTTTTTAATTTAAAGCTCCGTAAACCCCGACAGCTTTAATTCATTTATTCCCTTTTCCGTTCGGGCAGAACCAAAAAGGATATCTTGCGGCTTTCCCTCTTCATCCGTGAAATGCCAGATCAATTTTTCCTCTTGCTGATAAATAACCAACCCGTTATGATCCACCGTTTTTTCCCAACCGACCACTACCTTCTCTATAAACTTCTCATAAGCCGCCCGGGATTCAAATCCGGTTTCGTATACAGCGCCTCCATATTCGTAACCACCTTGTGCACATTGGTAATACAGGAGGATTTCCAGAAATTTCGCCAACGTCACTTCTTCCGGATACCACTCCGGCTCTTCCGCTTCCGGGTCGGTACATACATATACAAACGGATCTTCTTTTTCCATATCCTTCGTATCGATCCCCCAATAACAAACACCCTGATTCTCTTCGAGGAAGATAATCTTATTGTCCAGGAGATAAGGTTCGGGAAAATCCTCAAATGAAGACATGAACAGTTCCAAATTGCCGACTGCATTATAAAAATATTTCAGTCCGATCGGCAGCTTGTATTTCAATTTAATTTCTACTGCTTCTATTTCATCCATACTAAGCCCGTCTTCCGCATTTAACGGACGACCCAACAAACCGATTGCTGTTTTTTCTATTTTATCTTTCATCGTTTACTCCTTCATCATTTCAAAAGTCATCCCTCCTTGTTTAAGGATCATTTTGTTCTCAGCCGGAATAAACTCCAGCTCCACCCCGGCTTGTTCAAATTTGAACCGATTTTCTGCAAAACATTCCAAGGGAAATGCCGGTTGTCCCGTTCCTTGAGCGATCAATGTATTTTCTTTTCCGGTTATGGTCAGTTTTAACGGCAAAGCAGGCGTAGAATAAATACCGAGATATTTATCTAATTCACCGGCTTTCAAAACAATTCCTTCCAGGAATTCGGGAATCCGGTACTCTTTGCCGAAACAACTGCTCAACACCCCGATAAGTATATCATTGAGAGGATAGACCACTTCATTCGCCGTCAATGCAACAGAAACTTTCTCCTCCGGGAAATAATAAGCGCTTGATTGAAAGCCGTCAATTCCGCCGTTGTGTCCGTATCCGATCTTATCGTAAAACGGAACTTTGAACAATCCCAATCCCACATTCTCTTTTACAGGAATCATAGTTTGAACGCTTTCTTTGTCAATAATTTTACCGTTAAACAAATTATTAAGAAAGACATTCAAATCAGCAGGTGTTGAAACAAGAAAACCGGCTCCCAACGGAATACTCATACTCGTTTCTTTTTCCTTTTCTCGCGTTGCAAGTTTGCGATAAGAATAAGCCTCGTTTTTCGCCGGGTCGATTCCGTCGCCGATATAAGTGTTTTTCAATTGGCAAGGACGAATGATTATCTCATCCAACAATTCGGAAATCTTTTTACGGGTTACATCTTCCAATATAAAAGTAAGCAATACATAATTGGAATTGGAATACTCCAATTTCTCACCGGGTTCAAAACGGATTCCACCCGACATAATACGTTCCAACAACTCGTCTTTGGTATGTCTTTCGGTATTCCATTGCATATAATCGGCCACATCCGTAAAATTGGAAATACCGCTTCTATGTTGCAACAGGTGTTGAATCGTTATTTTATTCGCATTCTTAATCCCGGGATAAAATGCATCCAATTTCGCAGACAGAGAAAGCATCCCTTCTTCGATTGATTTCATGACAAGAGTGGCGGTGAAGGTTTTGGTGATGGAACCGATACGATATTTTGTTCCGGCATCGGCTTTCACCTTATTTTCAACATCGGCATACCCGTAACTTCTTTGATACATTTCTTTTCCGTCATAAAAAACAGAAACACTCCCCATTCCTTTTTCCCGGTTTTCCAAAGCGGTAAATAAACTGTCTAACTTAACTTTATCCGGCTGTTGAGCACTCAGAAAAGAAAAACAACAGAGTAATCCAAAAGTCAATACACTTATTTTCATACGTTATTATTTATTTTTATTTATGGTCGTATGGAACTCGCATGCAATAACATCTTCTTGTGGCGTAATTCATTGATTTTTTTCAACGCTACGCTAAAAGACCGTTGGT
>DAIQOU010000591.1:0-3078 GCA_036787725.1 Bacteroidales bacterium | reverse complement strand
ATTATTGTTTTAAACCTCCGGCTCATTTTTTGATCTAAGGATGTAAAAACAAGTATTGTTTTAATTTAAATAATAGGAGATTTATGCTATGAAAACTGTCAAATGGTACTCCCTTTTTTTAATGCTTTTTTTGACATTTTCGGCAGTCGCCCAAAATGATGATTTTGTTGACGATATTTATTATTCTTCAAAATCAAAAAAGGAGTCGAAAAAGGAAGCTAAAGAAGTTGAAGTTAAACAGGTGAGAGATGCCGACCCAATAGAAGTTGCGGCATATATTCCTGTGGAAAGAGATGTAGACGAGTATAATCGCAGATATACCGGTACATCTGCGTATGAGGATGAATATGTAGCCATAGAAGACTCTGTCGTAGAAACAGTTGCCGATGGCGAATATTCTCAACGAATTGTAAAGTTTCATGATCCTTCCAAAATTACGATTGTAGGAGCTGATAACGTTAATATTTATTCGGAAGACGATGGATATGTAATTGATTTTGTAGAAAGATCTTCTCCTTCCATATCTGTAAATGTAGGCTGGGGTTGGGGATATAATCGTTGGTACGATCCTTGGTATTATGACCCCTGGTATGGTGGTTACGGATGGAGATACGGATGGCATTCGCCTTGGTATTCATGGGGATGGCATTCGCCTTGGTATTACAGTTGGTATTCTCCATGGCATTCTTGGGGTTGGTACGGACATCACCATCATCACCACTATTACGGAGGGCACCATCACGGAGGATATTATTCCAATCGATGGAATGGAAGAAGTTCCTATGGAAATTCCGGACGAAGCGGATACGCCAATTCTTCATCCAGAAGATCAGGAAATGCCTATTCATCAAGCAATCGAGTAAGTTCTTCTCGTCGTAATACTGATGGTAGCGAATACCGCAGCAGCAGTCGTTCCGGCTCAACAAGAAGAACCGGTGACGGAATATCCTCTTCTACACGAACTGTGCGCAGAAGCAATACAGCTACTTCGTCAACAGGAAGGGACAACACATCTGTATCTCGTCGTACGCGGATTTCGGATTCTTCTTCCGGAACTTACACACCTTCTCGCTCAAGCAACTCGCGTTCGAGCAGCAGTGGAACGTATAACAGTGGAAGTTCATCCGGTTCAAGCAGAAACAATTCTTACAGTAGCGGCAGTTCTTCCCGTTCTTCCAGATCCTCAAGCAGCTCGTCTTACAGCAGCGGAAGCAGCAACTCCTCTCGTTCTTCAGGTTCTTACAATAGCAGGAGTTCTTCGAGTTCATCAAGTCGCTCTTCCGGTTCTTACAGCAGCGGCAGTTCTTCCCGTTCCTCTTCATCCTTCGGCGGAGGTTCTTCGGGAGGTGGAAGTCGTTCTAGCGGAGGTTCTTCGGGAGGTGGCGGAGGCCGTTCTTCCAGGCGTTAATAAAAAAGATAGTAACAAACGGTTAAATCCAATCATATGAAACGAAAACTGATTAGCTTTTTGATATTGTCCCTTGTTTTTACGGGATTCGGATACGGACAAGAAGAATTAAGTGTTTATCGTATTTCCGGGAAAGATCTGACAGGGACTGCACGGGGAATGAGTATGGGAGCTGCTTTTGGTGCATTGGGCGCCGATGTCACCGGAGTTGCAATCAATCCGGCGGGAATAGGCGTTTATCGCTCCTCGGAAGTAGTAGCCACCATGGACTTTTCTTCGTCCGGAATAAAAACAGATTGGCAAGGAACTTCATTAAAAGACAATAAATTCAAGTTTAGTTTCGATAATTTGGCTTTAATGTGTTATTTCCCCATCGCCGGAAGCGCTATAAAAGCTTTTAATTACGGTTTTTCTTACAATCGACTGAAAAACTTCGATAAAAACTATACCGCTCAAACCAACGCTGTAGGAGCTTCGTTAACGGATTATATCGCACTGAAAGCAACTTCAGATGGAATGAACCCCGATCAACCAAGTTATGATCAGAATCAATGGTTGAATGTATTGGGTTATAACGGATATATGATTGATTATGACGAAAAAAATGGGAATTATTACCCCGGATTCACCGGTGACCCCCGGGCACGATTGGCTGTTTCGGAAAAAGGAGCGATTGATTCCTATGATTTTACCGGTGGTGTAAACATAGAAGATATGCTGTATTTGGGAGTTACCTTCTCCCTCACAGATGTGGATTACCGAATGCGTTCCATCTATTCGGAAGACTTTCAGAACGGCGGATATGATTTAAGGAATTCGTGGGAAACCTCCGGATCCGGTTACAAAGTAGCATTAGGCGCTATTTTTCGACCGATAGATGCGTTAAGATTGGGAGTTGCCTACCACTCTCCGACTTGGTACAACATGACAGATTTTGGATGGGGTGAGATTTCTTCCGACAGAATGGATCCTCAACAAAATCCGGCAAGTTCTCCGGACAAAGATTTTGATTATAAAATACAAACTCCCTATCGGTGGGTCTTCAGTGCTGCGGGAATCATAGGAACTTCTGCCATAATCAGTTTGGATTATGAAATATCCGATTACTCGGGAATGAAACTGAAAGATGCTGACGGAAGGGAATTCTACAATAATAATCCAAATCCGGCTATAAAAAATGATTTTCAGCTATCTTCCGAGATAAGGGCCGGTATTGAATACAGAGTGATACCCGAACTTTCCGTAAGGGCCGGTTATGCATGGAAGCAAAGCCCATTAAAGGATGACTTTCGTAACGGAAGATACGATGTCTATCCAACAGAAACAGTTCCTCATTATGTATTGGAAGGAGATACTCACCATGTGACGTTTGGGTTGGGTTACCGTTTTACTCCGCATTTCTATGCCGATGCTGCTTTTGTATATAAAATTCAAAAAAGCGATTTATATGCTTTTAGCAAAATTGTTGACCAGGAAGAGGGAAAGTATACTGAATTTGTAGATTATCACCCGGCCAAATTCAACAATGAATCCATCAAAGGGATACTTACATTAGGTTATAAATTTTAGAAAGAAATACGTTCATTATGTAATAAAATACCGTGTTTGGTTATCTTAACACGGTATTTTGTTTGTTAAACCAACCATTAGGTTAAATTTGCAAAAAAAAC